>DASTZM010000358.1:0-3195 GCA_035764305.1 Chloroflexota bacterium
TTCCACTGAGCGACTCCTGTGGAGTCGAGCAGCACGTAAGAAGCCCAATAGTCATCTGGAGTCGCATCGAACTTCTTGAGCACAAACCGGTACCACGTGATGGACGCCGTACACGCCGTCGAGTAGTCGGTCGTAATCGCCGCACCAGTTCCGGGGTTGTACTGCATGTAGTATACCGGGCATGCGTTCCCAGGCAGTTTGACATTCCCGACCTGGTACCAACGACCAAACAGCCCTTGGTCGAACTCCCGGGTCAACATTACATACGCAGTTGACGCGCTATCACCGCCAATAGGGTTGTTGCAGAGGTCGTAATTCTTGGTGTAGACCCGCGAGACGATGCCTCGGGTAGTGCTAACGATGTCTGATTCGTAGCCGCCATGATGGGGTTGGGCCGAAGTGTACGGGGCGCAGTCCCCGAGATCCTCTAGCCGGTTCGCAGCCGGCGAGTGTGCCGAGGGGACCCCCGCAACCGGGCTCGCGAGAGTCACGAGGGCCACCACCAACGCCAAGCCAGCAGTTCGCGACCTAGCCGTCGTCCATCTCCCCAACATGATGCGAGGATGTCCGTCTAGCCACCGCGTGTCAATGGGCTGAAGGGATCAGGCTGCGATTCTCAGCGTCAGCGACGAACGATGACCTCCGGCGTGGTGGCGCGCCAGTCGTAGGCGCTCACCGGCTCATCGGGCCCCAGCAGGCCCTGCTCGCGCAGCCAGGTGTCGCTGTAGAGCTTGCCCACGTAGTTGCGGCCGCTGTCGGGCAGCAGCACCACGAACAGCGCTTCGGGGTCGTCGACCTCGCGCGCCACCTGGAGCGCGGCCCACAGCACGGTGCCGCATGACTCGCCCATCAGGATCCCCTCGCGCGCGGTGGCGAGGCGGGCGGTGAGCATCGAGTCGCGGTCGCTGACGCGCACGATAACGTCGCAGATGCCCGCGTCGTAGGTGGTCGGCCAGAAGTCCTCGCCGATCCCCTCGGTCAGGTATGGGCGCGGCGTGTCGCCGGAGTAGACGCTCCCCGCCGGGTCCGCGCCCACGATCACCAGCTCCGGGTTCCGCTCGCGCAGGTAGCGGCCGGCTCCCGAGATCGTGCCCCCCGTGCCGATGCTGGCCACGAAGTGGGTGACGCGCCCCTCGGTCGCCTCCCAGATCTCGGGGCCGGTGGTGAGCTCATGCGCCCGCGGGTTCTGGTCGTTGTGGTACTGGTCCGGCTTCCACGCGCCGGGCGTCTCGCGCGCCAACCGGTCGGAGACCCTGTAGTAGCTGCGCTCGTCCTGGGGGTCGACGTCGGTGGGGCACACCACCACCTCGGCGCCGTACGCGCGCAGCAGCGCGCGCTTCTCCTCAGACTGCTTGTCGGCCATCACGAAGATGCACCGATATCCCTTCACCGCGGCCGCCATCGCCAGCCCGACCCCGGTGTTGCCGCTGGTCGGCTCCACGATCACCCCGCCCGGCCTGAGGAGCCCATCGCGCTCGGCCGCCTCGATCATCGGCAGGGCGATGCGGTCCTTGACGCTCCCGCCGGGGTTGACGCTCTCCAGCTTGGCCACCAGGCGCGGCGCCACGCCATCGGCCAGCCGGTCGAGGGCGACCAGCGGGGTGTCGCCGATGGCGGCCGTGATATCGGGCAGGATGCCCGGCCGGTCAGCCAGGGGAAGGCTCCGCGGCGGAGGGCTGCGGCGCGGCGTCGTCATCGGTCCGTCGCTCGCGCTCGCGCAGAAAGGCGCCCGGCGTGCCCCAGCCCCGAACGTGGCGCAGGACCAGGAAGCCGCCCGCCAGGATGACCCCGGCCAGGCCGATCCACACCGCGGTCGGCAGCGGGCCGATGTACCAGTTGTTGACCCGGTAGCCCTCCAGCAGCGAGCGCACCGCGCCGTACCAGACGATGTACAGGAGCGCGATGTCGCCGTCGTACAGGCGCCGGGCGAAGGCCCGGCCAACGATCAGCAGCACCGCCATCCCGACCAGGTTGAGCACCGCCTCGTAGGCGAACATCGGCACGAACTGCGTCGTCTCGGGCGGGAAGGTCAGCGCGTCCCACGGCGTGCCGGCGCGATGCTCCGCGTCGATCTGGATCCCGAACGGCAGGCAGGGCAGGTAGCCGCCCGTCCCGCACAGCTGGACCGGCGGCCCGTACAGCTCCTGGTTCACGTAGTTGCCGAGCCGGCCGACCGCCTGGCCGAGCAGCAGGGCCGGGGCGAAGATGTCGAGCCAGCGCGCGGTGTTGAGGTGCGCGCCACGCGTGTACCACCAGATGCCGGCCGCGCCGCCGATGACCGCGCCGGGGATGCCGATCCCGCCGGTCCAGATCTGCGGGATCAGCGCGGGGTTCTGCGAGTAGAAGTCCCACTCGTGGATGACGTGGTAGAGGCGCGCGCCGATGACCGCGGTGACGATCACCAGCAGCAGCATCGACCAGCCCTGCTCGGGATCCTCGCCGCGCCGGCGCGCCTCGAGGGTGCCCACCACCGCGCCCAGCAGCACGGCCGAGGCGATGATGATCCCGTACCAGTGGACGGCGACCGGACCGATCCGGAAGGCGATTTCGTCGATCTGCATGCGGCGGCGATTCTACTCCGCGACGGGGGCCGCCTCCCGGTCCGGCTCCGGGAAGCGGTCCAGGCGCCGCAGGGCGGGGAAGCGCAGCGCCCAGGCGACGGCCACGCCGATGGTGGCCACGCCACCGACCACTGCCGCGCCGACCGGTCCCCACCAGCTGGCGGTCAGGCCGGACTCGAACTCGCCGAGCTCGTTGCTGGCGTTGATGAAGACCGAGTTGACCGCGCTGACCCGGCCGCGGATGGCGTCGGGCGTGGCCAGCTGCACCACGACGTGGCGGATGAAGACGCTCACCATATCGGTGCTGCCCATGACGACCAGCGCCGCGAACGTGAGCAGGAAGCTGGTGGAGAGGGCGAAGACGATCGTGCCGACCCCGAAGGCGGCCACCATGGCGAACAGCCAGCGCCCCACCGCCCGCTCCACCGGGCGCACGGCGAGCCACGCCGCGCAGGCGGTCGCCCCCAGAGCGGGCGCGGCGCGCAGGAGGCCCAACCCGTCGGGCCCGACGTGGAGGATGTCGGCGGCGTAGATCGGCAGCAGCGCGGTGGCGCCGCCGAACAGCACGGCCATCAGGTCCAGCGAGACCGCGCCCAGCAGCGGCTTGCGCGCCCAGATGAAGCGCACGCCGGCC
>DASTZM010000359.1:0-6672 GCA_035764305.1 Chloroflexota bacterium
CCGCTGGCATAGAGCAGCGAGCGCTCGCCGTCCATCATGCGCAGGTAGGTCCACAGCGCCTCCCCTGACTCAGGCCGCTCCAGGCGGTGAGTCGTGAAGCGCACGTGGCGCAGCAGGTAGGCGCTCGGTAGCTCGGTCAGCCACGGGCATTCGGCGCGCATCGACTTGAAGTTCTTGTCCAGGCGCCACAGCAGCGGTGGGAGCCACACCGCGCCGCCGTCGAGCACGACGACGCGCAGATCGGGATGGGCGACGAACACCCCCTCGGTGACCAGGCTGACCAGGTGCGCCATCAGATTCTGCGGCTGGCAGGCGCGCCACTCGATCGCGTGCTCGGGCCAGCCGGCGGACGTCGGCGGGTTGCTCGTCCCCAGCCCCTCGGTGCCGGTGCGGATCGCAACGTGCAGCCCGTTGCGCGCCGCCGCGTCAAAGATCGGCCGGACGAGCGGCGTCCCGTAGGCGCGGTTCGTCCCGGCGGCCAGGACGACCTGCGCGATCTGCCGGCTCGAGGCCGCCGCGCGGTCGATCTCCTGCGCCGCCGCCGCGGGATCCTGCGTCGCGACCGCAATCTGACCGAGCAGCCGCCTATCCTGCGAGAGCCAGCGCTCGACCAGCCACTCGTTGTGCGCCCGCGCGAGCGCGACGGGGTAGTCGACGTCGCCCCACGTGGAGATCACGGGGACGTCCTCGTGCCCGACGACGGCGTGCTCGACCCCGTGCCGGTCGAGCCAGTCGCGCGCGAGCGTCGCCGGGTCGGAGCCTGGTGGCGCTTTCGGGTCGGGCGACGCGGCCTCCTTATGGAAGCCGCGGTACGGCATGTAGAAGGCGGGTTGGATCCGCGGCACACCGCGGCCGGCTCGAACACGCGACTGCCAGACCCGCGGCAGGTACGGCAGCAGCTCGCTCGTGCTGCGCCACGTCACGCGCACGTCGCAGTCGAAGAGCGGTGCAGCGTCGCTCATCCGGCGGACCGCAGGGCGGCCAGGCGCGGCGCGTACAGCTCGAGCGCGTTCTCGCGGTAGATCCTGCGCCGCCACTCCTCCGGGAACTGCTTGGGGATCGCGGCGAAGGGGTCATCCGAGTCCCAGTGGGGATAGTCGCTCGAGAACAGGACGACCTCGTGCGCGCGCACCAGCGCCCACGCGTCGATCAGCTGCTGGACGTCGGGCAGCTCTTCGATCGGTTGGCTGGACAGCCGGATGTGACGATAGAAGTAGGCGCTGGGCGGCTCCTTCAAGTGGGGCAGCTCCTCCCGCAGCAGCTTCCAGTCCCGGTCGAGCCGCCACAGCAGCGGCGCGACCCACGAGACGCCGCCCTCCAGCAGCAGGACGCGCAGGTTCGGGATGCGGGTCAGCGCGCCCTCGCAGAGGAAGCTGACGCAGTGCGCCATGTAGTTCATCTCGAGGTTGGTGTGCCACTCGACGCGCCGTGCCGGATAGCCGGCGCTGGTGGGTGGGGTGGTGATGCTGCGCCCCTCGGTGCCGGGGTGGATGGCCACGGGCAGGTTCAGGTCGGCGGCGGCACGGTACATCCGGTCGTAGCGTCGCGCGCCGAACGGCGCGACGTTCCCGCTGGACATGATCACCTCGACCATGCGTGGATGGGCGCCGGCCCGCTCGATCTCGTTCGCGGCTTCGCCAGGGTCCTGCTGGGCGATCACGATCGCCCCCAGGAAACGCGCGTCGCGCGGCAGCCAGTCGTTGACCGTCCACTCGTTGTGCGCCCGTGCCAGCGCGGCGGCGTACTCGGCGTCTGGGATGGTCCCCAGGCCCAGAATCCCGTTGCCCGAGCAGATCGCGTACTCGACGTCGTACGGATCGAGCAGCTGCTCGGCGACGAACGCCGCGTTCGTGCCGGGCGGCGAGCCGTCGGGTGCGACGGCGTCCTCGCGGTTGCCGCCGGCCGTCCCGAAGAAGGTGGCCGGGCTGTCGCCGACGCCGGATTCCAGGAAGCGGCGCTTGTAGCGCTCGGGTAAATAGGGCGCCAGGTCCGCGTGGCGCCGGAAGGACGTGTGGACGTCGACGTCGAACAACCGGTAGCCGAGGCGCGGGCGCTTGGTCTCAGCCGGTGCGGCCCCGGTTTGGCGCGTCGCCAGGGCTACCACTTTGGCCGGCTGAAGCCGGGCTCCTCGGGCAGTTGAATGCAGCCGTCCTTCAACGTGCCCCCTTCGGGCAGATACCCGCTCTCCATATAGATGGCGTTGGGCATCGCCGCCAGCAGATGCAGGTGCGGCCCGCCGCCATGTGAGGCGTACGCCACGCCGAACGCGTCGGCCAGCGCCGCGATCTCCAGGCACTCGGTCGCGCCGCCGGCGCGCCGCAGGTCGGGCTGCACCACGTCGACCGCGCGCCGCTCGAACAGGTCCCTGAACTGGCGCTTCCCGAAGTCGTTCTCGCCGCTGGCGATGCGCATGTCGAGCTTGTCTGCCAGCTCGGCCAGCCCCGCGTGGTCGTCCGCGCGCAGCGGCTCCTCGAACCAGAAGCAGCCCAGCTCCTGGTACACGCGCCCGCGGATCAGCGCTTCTTGCACCGAGAAGACCTGGTTGGCGTCCACCATGATCCGGAAGTCCTTCCCCACCACCGAGCGCACGGCCTCGATCCGCGTGACGTCCTCGTCGAGCGTCGGGCTGCCGACCTTCATCTTGACGCCGGTGAAGCCCTGGCGCACCGCCTTCTCGGCGATCGGCTTCAGCTCCTCGTTGCTGAAGTTGAGCCAGCCGACCATCGCGTACGCCGGCATGCGGTCCCGCGCCGCGCCGAGCAGCCGCCACACGGGCTGCCCCAGCGCGTGGCCCATCAGGTCCCACAGCGCGACGTCGATGGCCGAGACGCCGAGCAGGCTGAGCCCGGTCGAGCCGTGATAGTCGGTGTGTCGCCACAGCTTGTCGCGGATCCTGCGCACCTGGAAGGGGTCCTCGCCGATCACTTCGGGAGTCAGCTCCTCCCGGATCAGCTGCGCCAGGATGCCCGGCGCGGCGCGCAGCCGGCCGAAGCCGGTGGACGAAGTGCCCGCGACCGTATCCGAGATCCCATCCTTGGCCTCGATGCGAACGCGCACGGTGCCCCCGCCGTCGAGTACCTGGAGCGCGTCGCGGTTCGGTCGTTCGCGCGGGTGAGCCACGTCGACCTCGACGTCGATACGGGTAACTTTCATGAGCTCGGTCAGACGCCTCCGAGGCAGATGCTACGGTCCGGCATGAGCGAGACAAAGGAACCCGATCACATCCAGGTGCAGCACGTCCTCGTGGGCTTCACCGGGAGCGTCCCCGGGAAACGCATCACGCGCACCAAGGAAGAGGCCCGCGCCCTGGCCTACGAGATCGTCGAAAAGGCGCGCGCGGGAGGAGACTTCGACGCCCTGGTCAAGCAGCACACCGACGACTCGCCGCCCGGCATCTACGGCATGTCCAACAAGGGCGTCTCGCCAGGCCCCCGCGAGTACCAGCGCGAGGGCATGGTCGGCGCGTTCGGCGACGTGGGCTTCAAGCTGGGCGTCGGCGAGTACGGCGTTGCCGACCACGACGCGCGGACCAGCCCGTACGGCTACCACGTGATCAAGCGCATCAGCTGACACGGCCGCGCCGTTGCTCATGCTGTGATCCGGCATGGCTAGCGTCGCGGAGGTCTTGGCGGAGCTGAGGGATCTCGGCAGCGCCCAGACGGCGAAGACCTACCGTCGGCATGGTGCGTCCGGCGAGGTGTACGGCGTCAGCTACGCGGACTTGTACAAGCTGAAGAAGCGTCTGAAGATGGATCACGCACTGGCGCGTGATCTGTGGCGCTCGGGCGTTAGCGATGCGCGCGTCCTGGCGACGATGGTCGCCGATCCCGCGCAGGCGTCGGGCGTCGAGCTGGAGGGGTGGCTGCGGGACGTCGACAACTACGGATTGGCCGGGCACCTCGCCGATGTGGCGGCGCAGCGCGCCGACGCCGTCGCGCTGGCCGAGCGCTGGACGGCGTCGGACGACGAGTGGATCGGGCGCGCGGGATGGCGCGTGCTGACGCTGCTGGCGATGAAGCCAGACGGTCCCCTGACCGACGAGTACTGTGCCAGGCTGCTACCCCGCATCGAGCGCGACATCCACCGCGCCAAGAACTACGTCAGCGCGGCCATGAACGACGCCGTCATCGCCGTCGGCGGACGAAGCGAGGCGCTGCGCATCCAAGCGACCGCCGCCGCGAAGCGCATCGGAAAGGTGAACGTCGACCACGGCGACACAGCCTGCAAGACCCCCGACGCCGCGGCGTACATCGAGAAGATCTGGGCCAGACGCGGTCAGCGCACGAAGTAACCTCTGACGGTGGCCGCCGCCCCCACCTTTGCGAGAGCCCTACCCGGCGGTGGACCGACCATTGAATCTGCGCGTATCCCCGCCGGCGCGTTCACGATGGGCGACGCGCTTGGCCGCAGTCCCGAGCGCGACACGCGACCCGCGCACGAGGTGCTCCTGGACGAGTACGCCATCGGCGTCACGACCGTCACCAACGAGCAGTTCGCGCACTTCGTTGAACTGACCGGGTACGTCACGGCCCAGGAGCGGGCGCGCGGCCGGCACACCTGGCGCGCGTTCGCGCTTCCCGGCAGAGAACGCTACCCCGTGATCTGCGTCAACTGGCTGGACGCGGCGGCCTTCGCGGTGTGGGCCGGGCTGCGCCTTCCCACCGAGGCCGAGTGGGAGAAGGCGTCGCGCGGCGGCGCGGAGGGGAGGGACTACCCGTGGGGCGACGCGCATCCACACGAGGACGACGCTGCACGCGATCTCTGCAATTGGCGCGGCGCGCGCCGTAAGCCGGAGCTCGTGCCGCTCGACAAGAACGGCTGGGGGATCGTACCCGTGGCCAGCTATCCGCCCAATGGCTATGGAGTACACGACATGTCCGGCAACGTCTGGGAGTGGACCGCCGACGTCTACCACGACCGCTACTACGCCGAGAGCCCGCGCGAGAACCCGCTCGGCCCCGAGATCGACTCCAACTCGCGCCGCGGCCCGCGCGTCCTGTGGCGCGACGGCGACCACTTGACGGTCAGCCCGCAGGCGTACCGCGCCATCCGCGGCGGCGCGTGGGACAACAACACCTTCGGTCTCCGCTGTTGCGAGCGAATCTTCGCCGGCGCGGGCACGCTCAGCAAACCGTTGGTCAGCGGATTCCGCGTGGCGGCATCCAGCGCGGCCCTTGGGCATACTGCCTAGCGTGACGACTACGCCGGCGACACCCATCGCACTCGGTCCGACGGGGACCCACCTCAGGTACTGTCCCAAGTGCGCCGCGCCGCTGGAGTGGCTTCCCAATGGCGGGCGCGACCGGCCCCACTGCACCGCCGAAGGGTGCGGCTACATCTTCTTTGGCGACTTCTCCATCGGTGTCGGCGGCGTTGTCATCCGAGACAACAAGGCGCTGCTCGTGCAGCGCGGCTGGAACCCGGGTAAAGGCTCCTGGCAGATCCCGGGCGGCTATGTCGAGGTCGACGAAGACGTGACCGAGGGCGTCGAGCGCGAGTGTTTCGAAGAGGCCGGCGTACGCGCCACAGTGGTCGACGTCCTCGGCTTCCGCCACGCCATCGGCGGCGGCGTCGGCGGCCCGAGCACCAACATCTACGTCGTCTTCCGGCTGCAGCCCGATCCGGGCGACGAGCCGCACTGCGATGGCGACGAGATCAGCGACGTCGGCTACTTCACGCTGGAAGAGATCGACCAGAAGCTGCGCGCACAGTCGCTCTCGCGCTGGGCCATCCAGCGCGCCCTGCACTGCGGACAGGGCCTGGTGCAGGCGCACAAGAGCACCGACATCTCGCGCCCCGGCTGGGCGCTGTTCGGCCTGCCCCTGCCCGAGGGCATGGAGCAGGTGTCGGTTGCGCCGGGGCGCGTGAACGTGCCACCGGCGCCGGCATCCCCGCCGGAGAGCCTGCCACCGGGGACGCCGGGGTCGGTCGAGGGACCGAAGTCGAGCTAGACGCCCGACCCGACCCCAACTCCCTTAGCGGACGCGGACGTTCCCGGCGCCGTCGGGCTCGTCGCTGGCGTGCTCGTCGCGCGCGCGCTTGATTGGCACGTCGGCGAGCGAGCCCTCTTCGTAGACCTGCCCCGCGAAGTAGTCGTTCTTCACCCGGTGCGAGTCGGCGTCGGTCGGGTTACCGGTGGGGATGTTGGGATCCTCACGGTTGGCCTCCTCGGCGATCTTTCCCGCCGCCGCGCCGGCGACAGCGCCGAGGACAGCGCCGATCGGTCCTCCGACGACCGCGCCGAGCCCCGCGCCGACGACCGTGCCGGTGGCCGGACCTGAGACGGTGCTATCGCGCTCGTCGGTGTCGCGCTCGAGCGGCTCGACGCGCCGGTCGGTGTCGTCGACGTCCAGTCGGCCATCTGGGGCCACGTGGACACCCTGGTTGACGGGCGTAACGCGCTCGGTGGCCGCCGGGGTGACGCGCTCGGTGCGCTTGGGGCGCGCGGACTTGGGCATGGTGAGGTGAACCTCCTTGGTCGGGGGCATGAAGTGCACGTGGCGTGCCGGCGACCTGCCGCGGAGGAATCTTCATGCCTGCCCGGGCGACGTGTGGCGCGCGCTCTCTTGGGAGAGAACCCGCCGATAGTGCTTCGCCGCGGGCGACGGTGACCCAAATCACGTGCGCCCCGGCGCACGTTCTGTACGCTGAGGCCCATCCGGTGACGGAACC
>DASTZM010000360.1:0-6521 GCA_035764305.1 Chloroflexota bacterium
ACAGGATCGGAGTCAGATGGACGCTAGCCCCAGCGGCGTGAAGGTGCTCTATATCGCCGGCTGCTGGCGCTCGGGGAGCACCTTGATCGGTCGTGTCCTCGGCCAGGCCAGCGGACTCATCTCGGTCTGCGAGCTCGCCACCATCTGGCAGCTTGGCGTCGCTCGAAACGAGCTCTGCAGTTGCGGGCACGGCGTCCGCGACTGCGGCTTCTGGAGAGACGTCTTCCAGCGCGCCTTTGGTGGCATCGACGCGGCCGATGTGAGCGCCGCCCTCCACGATCCCCAGCCCCCCTACGGGACCCGCGATGCCCTCGCCACCACCTTTGGCTGGGACGAAGCGTGGGCTGATCGCGGCGACGCGCCCGCCCAGCACCGCCGCCAGCGCCAGCGCCGGACCCTCGGCAAGCTCTACCACGCAATCGCCGCCGTGTCCGGTCGTCGGTGCATCGTCGACGGCTCCAAGATCCCGAGCTACGGGGTCGGGCTCAGCACCCTCGCCGGCGTCGACCTGTACGTCCTCCACCTCGTGCGGGACAGCCGCGCCGTCACCAACTCGTGGGCGCGGAAGCGAGACAGGAACCGCGACGAGGGGGTGGCCGATTCGCGCCGCGTGCGCCTGCTGGACGTGGCACGAGAGGGCATCGCCTGGACACGCTGGAACCTGATGATCGAGTCACTCCTCCGCCCGCGGGCCAGCTACCTGCGCATGCGGTATGAAGATTTCGCCGCCCGCCCCCAGGAGGCGGTCGATCGCGTCGGCCGATTCATCGGCGAAGACATGAGCGGTATACGGCTTCGCGGCGGGAACGTCGTTCACCTCGCAGACGAGCATGCAGCCGATGGCAACCGGATGCGCTTCACGCGTGGGGACCTCGCCATCCGTCTCGACGACAGGTGGCAGCAGGAGCTCGGCCCATCGCTTCGCCGCGTCGTCACCGCCACCACATGGCCCCTGCTCGCGCGCTACGGCTATCTGCAGACCGGTCCGTCCGCCGTCGCCACGCCCGCCGTCTCCCCCGCCTCCCCGTGATCTCTTTCTCGTCCATCCGGCGTCTTGTCGCCGGTATCGCGGGCCTGTATGCCCTCGTCGGCAGTCTGCAAGTCATGAAGAGTGGCGCGGCGCACCTGGCGTCCCTCGAGCAAGGCATCCATCTGCTGCGTGACTCAGCCGCCACCCTCGCCATGGGCTGGATCGGCGCGATGGTCGTCCTCTCCGGCTCGCCCATCGCCGCCACCGCCCTCACGCTCCTCGCCGGCGGATCCATCGGCGAGACGAGCGCATTCACCATGCTCGTCGGCTCCCGGTTGGGGGCGGCCTTTGCCGTGTTGCTCGTCGCCTCCGTCTACGCGATGCGCGGCGGCGATGGCCAGCGCAAGAAGCCGCTTTCCGTCGCCGTGATGGCGCTCATCACCACCACCGTCGTCTACGTTCCCGGTGCATTCCTCGGTTGGATCCTGCTCCAGTGGCCCGGGCTGCGCGACCTCAGTCTGCTCCCGCCGGCCCAGTTCGGCGATCTGCTTGACCTCCTCTACGGCGCCGCGCTCGCCCGCGTCGCGAGCTGGCCGCCGCTCGCTCTGCTCATGGGCGGGCTGGTCCTGCTGCTTGCGTCCTTCAGCCTCCTTGACGTGGCCCTCCCCGAGATCGCCGTGACCGATGTGCCCGGCGCAGCCCGGCCGCCGCACGGCGTCGATCCGCCCCGCGCCGCCGTTGCTCCCGCCGGTATGTCCCGGGCGTATTGGCTGCGCCGGAAGTGGCTCATGTTCTGGCTCGGCTGCGGCGTCGCGCTCGTCACCATGTCGGTCTCGGTCGCGCTCTCCATCCTGGTGCCACTCGTCGCGCGCGACCGCGTGCGAAGGGAAGAGATCGTGCCGTACATCATGGGCGCCAACATCACCACCCTCGGCGACACACTGCTCGCCGCGTTCTTGCTCGCCTCCCCCGCTGGCGTGCGCGTCGTGCTCGCCGCGATCGCCGGTGTGTCGCTGGTCAGTCTTGCCCTTCTGGCGTTCTGCTATCCCCTCACGCTGCGCGGCATCTGGTTCGGCCAGCGCTACGCGCTCATGAGCCGCGTGCGCTTGGCAGCGTGCGTCGCCCCGCTCGCCGCGGTGCCGCTTGCGATAGTCGCGCTCCGCGTCTAGCCGGTACGCCGTCCGCGCGCCCTTACGTCGCCGCCGGCGTCCTGCCGGCCGCGAGTGGGTAGCCGTAGTGCCGCAAGAGTGGCCACGTCAGCGCCGTCACCACCCGTCTGTCCGCCGCCGGCATGGATCGGCGCCACGCCTCGTCCGCCGCGATCTGCACGTTCCCCGTCGTGAACCGCATTGGGTTGCCCGAGGGCGCGTGGTTGCGAGAAAGGACCACCTCGTCGCCTCCCACAAGCGAGATGCCCCGCAGTGGCTCGCCGAGAAACACCCCGATTCGCTCCAGCGCCGCCCCGGGTGACCGCGCCAGGTCCTCGTAACGAAGCCGCATGTACCGCGCGCCACCGCGCCCAAGCGCCTCGCACAGTGCGTGCGCGCGTGTCCACTGCCACGCGCATCCCGCCGCCGAGTTGCCCTCCCGACCCATGTAGATCGGTGAGCCGTCCGCCGCCTCCACGCGCACCTTCCGCTTCCGCAGCGAGTACGTCACGGCGCGACTGTCACGCACCAGATGGATCACGGAGAGCTCGATTCCCGGGATACCCCCCAGCAGCGAGGCATACAGCGCACGCTTCGAAGAATCCACCACCACCCCGCATCCCGAAACCGCAGCGATCGCGGCGTACAGCGCGCGGAAGCGCTCGGCGTAGTCCGCCGGCAGCGCTGCGCGTCCGCCCGCCCCACCGGCGAGCAGCAGATCCACCATGCTTCGATGGCGCCGCTCTGAGAGCCCCACGCGTGCCATCCCCAGTGCGTCAACCCGCTCGGGGTCGCCATACGCCTCCCGCAGCACCCGGCGCCAGAAGTCGCACTGGCGCACCGGTGTCCGGCAGCTGCACGGCTCGTCGTCGAGCAGCCCCCGCTGCCAGAGGAGACACAGCTCTCCCATTGCCACGAAGCCATCCGCCTCGCCCAGCAGACGATCGAGCAGCGTCGTCCCGCAGCGTGCTGACCCGGCGATGTACACCACGCGCACCGGCCTCGACCCACCCACCGCGGCCATCCTGCGTCAGGCTAGCGCAAGCGCTCGCTCGGGCACCGCTCCAGCCGCCTGCGACGTGATCCACCGCGTCTGCGTCGGCAGGTCATCGCCGGCGCGGTAGACGTCGATGCCAAACCGCTCCGGGATCTCCATCGCCCGTCGCTCTTCCGCCTCCGAGACCCTCGCCCGCCACTTCCCCACCAGGCTCCGCCGCTCGTCGCCCGACCCCGCGGCCGCATCCGCCAGCAGCCGCTGCGTCTCCCGGTCGGACTTGAACTTCACGCGCGATGGCGCCGCGACTCTGCGCAGCATCTCTGCCGGCCGCGGCAGCAAAAGCTTTCGAGCCAGGTAGTCGATCGCCGGCGCCGGCTCGAGCACCAGTTGCTCGTACGTCACCACCGCCCAATCGTCCTCCCGCGCTCGTAGCGCCACCGCCGTGAACAGGCACCAGGCCAGCACCTTCTGCTCCAGCGCCGTCCCCGTCTCCCAGATGCGTGCGGCGTACGCCAGTTGATCCTCGTCGAAGTGGCGCCGGTACATCCCGCTGCTCAGCATCGCGCCTAGGATCGGGTTCTCCTGGCGCGATAGGCTCACCGCTATCGGGTGTCGGAGGAACAGCACGACGCGGCCGTTGAACTCGTCCCTGAACCAGTTGATGCGGTCCTCACACGCGTGCATCTTGAACGCTACCCGCCGCGTCAGAGGCCGATAGTTCGCCCGCCCTGGGTGAAGGTTTCGGAACCGGACGCTCCCGTCGCAGAATCCCTGGAAGTAGCGCCTCAGCAGCGCGGCCTTTTCGGGATCGTACAGATCTTCCCACCGCTCCAGGCCGCTGTGCCGGCGCACCTCGATCTCCCGCAGGTTCAGCGGATCCGAGCACGGCTTGAATCCCGGCTGAGTGCAGATCAGCTCCATCAGCCAGGTCGACCCACCGCGCGGCAGTGAGAACACGAACACGTTCGACTGCCCATCCGGGCGATGGAGAGTCATCAGCCCCTTCATGAGCAGCTTGGACTTCGCGCCCCACGACCCCACGGACGGCACCATTGGCCGCCCAATTCTCGGGCGGCCACGTTGTCCCGGTGTGTCGGCCGCGTTGACGGGCGGTTGCGGCGCATGCCGCAACCGCCCGGTCGCTGCGTACCCGCTGCCCCGCTAGGCGCCTTCCCACGCGCCGAGGTCTGGGGCGGCGCCGGCGAAGTCGGCGCCCGGCCGGTCGGAGAGGTTCGGCACCGGCGTCCCCGCGTCCCGGAAGGCCGACCCCGCCGCCAGGCGCAGGTCGCCCGCCGCGGCTCCCTGGAACTGCACGTCCGAGGTCACCGTGAACCCGGCGCGGGTGTTGGTGTGCGCCCCCTGCCCCGACGCCGCCCGGTACGCCGCCACCGTCCGCCCCGGCCCTCCGTCGTACTCCGTGCCGTTGTACAGCACCCCCTTGCTCGCGTCCGAGGTGCTGAAGTCGTTGAAGTCCTCGTCCCAGCGGCCGGGGGTGCCGGTGGCGATGAAGGCGTGCTTGGAGGCGCGCAGCACGTTGTTGCGCAGGTAGTAGGCCTCCTCGCGGGTGCCGGGGCTGGCCCACTCGGCGCCGCCGTTGGTGCCGTCGGGGGCCGTCCGGTCGGTCCACAGCGTGTTGTGGAGCACGTAGACGCGCGCGGTGGGGGCGCTGCTGCCGCCGTACTTGAAGAACGTGCTGCCCGGGCCCTCGCCCTCGCCCGTCTTGGCCACGCCCGCGCTGCCCGTGCGCCAGGCGGTGTTGCGGAAGAAGTAGACCGGGCCGTAGTCGGCCGGGCCGGAGAGCACCGTCAGCGTCTGCTCGAACCGGTTGTTCCAGGCGCGGTAGTTGATGCTGCCCCGCGCCACGTCGAGCCCGTCGTCGACGAGCTGCCGGAACAGGTTGTCGTGCACGTCGGCGTCGCGCATGGAGTAGCGGTCGAAGCCCGAGTGGAAGCCGTTCACGCCGTCGAACGTCCCCTCCACCGTGTTGTGGCGGATGACCACCCGCTGCGCGCCGCCCTGGCCGCCCACCCCCGAGGCCTCGCTCAGCCCGCCCACGCGCCGCGTCCGGTAGGTCGTGCCGTCGGCGTTGGTGATGGTCTGCTTGACGAACGTCCACGGGATGCTCGGCCGCGCCGCCTGGTCCGCCGACCACAGGCCGCTGTTGACCACGCGGTTGCGCTCGATGACGTGGTCGCTCCCGTAGGCGCTCGGCGCCCCGGCCACCCCGTCCAGGTGCACGCCGTGGTGGTTGCCCGCCAGGAGCGCGTGGTCCACCACCCCGAAGGTCGCCCCGGCGCGGAACAGCACGCCGTTGTCGAACTGCCGGATCTCCAGCCCCGAGACCCGCACCGCGGCGCCGTCCACGGTGAAGGCGTTCCCCGCCCCCGCCGTCAGGTACAGCGCGTTGGGGTCCCGGTCCCCCGGCAGCCGCAGGTACAGGTCCCGCCCGAAGGCGGCGAAGCCGTAGTTGTAGCTGCGGTTGGTGTAGAGCTTCTCCGCCCAGCCCGCCGGCGTCGCCAGGTCGTACGCGTCCGCCGCCCAGTGCGCCACCCGCTCCGGCAGCTCCTCCCGCGTCGCGGCGTAGCCCAGCTGCTCGGCCCCCGCCACCGGGCTCTCCGCCCAGCGCCACACCGCGTACGGCGCCCCCGCCGGCGCGCCCCCGCGGCCCGGGCCCAGCAGCGTCACCCGCTGCCACGCCCCCGCGTTGGGCCCGCCCGAGCCCGCCGGCGACGACACCGCCGCCGGCTCGACCACGCTGCGCCGCCCCGCGTTGGCCGGCTCCTGCGCGTCGTCCACCGCCGGGTACTCCGCCACCAGCGCCAGCGGCTCCCGGCGCACGCTCCCCGCCGCCGGCGGCGCGTAGAACCCCGGCCCCACCTGCACCACCGCCCCCGCCGGCGCCGCCCGCACCGCCTTCTCCAGCGTCCGCCACGCCGCCTCCGGGCTCGTCCCCGCGCCCGCGTCGTCCCCGCCCGCGCGCACGTAGTGCGTCGGCGCCAGCGCCCCCGCCGGCGCGATCTCCTCCGCCCGCGTCGCCACCGCCCCCTCCAGCGTCGCCGGCCCGCTCACCCCGTCGGGGTCCGTCAGCGTCACCCGCACCTCGTACTGCGTGCCCGGCTCCAGCAGCAGCGCCGACCCGTAGAACGCCGCCCCCGGGCCGCCCGTGGCCGCCGACCCGTCGTCCGTCCGCCACAGCGGCAGCCCCGCCCGCCACGCCGCCTCGCCCTCCCCCGCCTTCCGGAACGCCAGCGCCGCCGCCGCGTTCCCGTTCGCGTCCCCCCCGAACAGCACCTCCACCCCCACGCTCTCGAACGTCGCCGTCAGCCGCAGCCCCCCCGCCCCCACCACCAGCGTGTTCGCCGTCGAGAATGTCGTCGGCGCCGTCGTCGCGACCGCCGTAGGCGTC
>DASTZM010000361.1:0-8580 GCA_035764305.1 Chloroflexota bacterium
TAGATCGGCGGCATATCCAAAATCTTCTGCACCTCCGTATTCCACGTATTCAACCCATCTTCAAACCCCACCTCCCCCTTGTACCAGGGCGTCCCAAACGTCCCGAACGCCGCCTCAAATTCCGTCCCCCGGAAGTTCGCCGGCACGATCGCCGGCATCACGTTCTCAAAATTCTCCAGGAACACCCGGAAGTTCGGGTCCTTGAAGTAATCGTCGGTCATGATGTCCGGCCGCACCAGCGCGCCGTTGCCGCCGATCGTGTTGAACTTCAGGATCCCCTCGCGGCTCGACAGGTGCTGGATGAACGCCCACGCCGCGTCGGGCGCCTTGGTGACCTTGTTCATGTTCCACGTCCCACCTCGCAGCTGAGACGGCCGCTTGCCGTCCTTGCGCTTGGGGAGTAGCGTCGACTTGAACTTGAGCGACCCGCTGCTGTTGGCGCGGTTCATGTCGAATACACCCAGCGATCCCACCTGCAAGAACGCGAACTTGCCCGCGATCATCGCCGTCTGGTCGTTGAGCCCCGGATCGTTCGCGAAGGCCACCACGCGCTCCTTGTTGGCCAGGTCGTAGATCCAGCGCATGCCCGCCTTGGTATTTGCCTCGGTCATGGTGGACTTCTTGCCGTCCGCGCTCAGGTTGTCGCCGTCAAAGGCGCGCGCCCAGATCGTGACCGATGTCGCCGACGGCATCGTCGTCTTGATGCCGAACCCCTGGGTGCGCTCGACGAACTTCCCCACCTTGACGATCATGTCGTAGATCTTCGCCATCGTCCAGTCGGCCGAGTTCTGTGCCGGCACCGTCACGCCAGCCTGCTGCACCAGCTCCGTGTTGTAGAGCAGGCCGTCCTGGCTCGTCCAGCCCCACGAGGGGAGACCCCAGATCTTGCCCTCCCACTTCTGGTACTCGATGAATTGCTTGTAGAACTGGTTCAGGTCGTACTTGTCGCGTGCGATGAGCTGGTCGAGCGGTTGGATGATCCCGCGCCGCACCGCTTGATACATCTGCCAGTGGGATGGGTCCCACGCGTGCACGTCGCCCAGCGTTCCCGCCTGCGCCGCCGCCAGCATCTTGGGGTACGCGCTCTGCTGGTTGCCGCTGTCCAGGCCGATGGCGCGGTACTCGACCTTGACGTTCGGGTTCTTCTCCTGGAACGTCTTGACCATCTCGTCGCCGTAGGTGCCCACGCCCGACGCACCGCGGAACGTCTCCCACGAGATGCTCGCCGGGGCCAGCCCTTTGGGCGTCCCCGACTGCGCCGTGCTGCCCTGCTGCGCGCCGCATGCCGCCAGCAGCGCCGCGCCGCCCGCCGCGCCCGCCGTCGCCAGCACGCCCCGCCGCGAGAAGTTGGTGTTGATGCGCATTCTCTCGTCCCTCCCGATGGACTGGCCCGATTATCCAGGTGCCAGCGCCAAAAAGAAAGGCCCCCGCTTCCTCATGGGAAGCGGGGGCCTTCGAACCGCTGGAGCGCGGGTGCTATGCCTGGCGGCGGCGCAGCACGAAGCCCGCGGCGCCGGTGACGAGACCCGAGATCGCCAGCCCCACCGGGACGACGTATCCACCCGTCGCCGGGAGCGCGCTCGCGCCCGCCACGACCGTGAAGTTCACCGACATGCCGTTGTTGCGATGCTGGCCGACCGGGCAGTACAGGACGTAGTTGCCCGCCGGCAGCGCCGCGAACGTGATGTTCGCGCTCTGGCCGCCCGTCAGGTTGGGCACCGGCGACTGGATCGTCTGGCCGTTCGGTCCCTCGATCGCCAGGTTGTGCGTGTGGCGCGGCGACGTGTCGCCCGCCGGCCCGACGTTCCGCGCCGCGAACGTCAGGGGCGCCGCCGCGCGCACCTGCGTCGGCGCTCCCCCGATCACGAACGGCGAGTTGTTCCCGTCCAGCGTCACGTTGAAGGTCTGCGCCTGCGCGTACGCCGTCAGCGCCGCGCCCGCGAGAAGCGCACCCGAGATCAGAAACGCCGACGCCGTTCTGAGTGACCTGCCAGCAATTCCCCGAATCAAGACCATCCTCCTGGTGTGTGAGGGTTCATCTGCCGCCGCCCGGTCGATGCTCCCGACGACCCCAACAGCGCGGCGTCTCCCGGCGGCGGGTGCCCGTCTGGCGTACGCGCGCCGCGCGCCGGGCGGATTTACGCGCTGTTAACGTGAACACTTATGACGCAGAGCACCCAACAGCAGGAACGCTGGCTGCGCTGGGGGACCCTCGGCACCGCCAAGATCGGCCGGCGCGGCTTCATCCCCGGCGTGCGCCACAGCGCCACCAGCCAGCTCGTCGCCGTCGCCAGCCGCGACGCCGCCCGCGCCGCCGCCTACGCCCAGGAGTTCGGCATCCCCCGCACCCACGACTCCTATGACGCCCTCCTCGCCGACCCCCACGTCGACGCCGTCTACGTGCCGCTGCCCAACGCCATGCACGCCGAGTGGACCATCCGCGCCGCCCGCGCCGGCAAGCACGTCCTGTGCGAGAAGCCCGCCGCGCGGCGCCTCGCGGACGCCGAGCGCATGGCCGCGGCGTGCCGCGAGGCCGGTGTCGTCCTCATGGAGGCGTTCATGTACCGCCACCACCCCCAGCACGCCCGCGCGCTCGAGCTGCTGCGTGAGGGCGCTATCGGCGATCCCGTCTACGTCCGCGCGTCGTTCTGCTTCACCTTCTCCCAGGACCGGCGCGCCGAGGGCGATCACCGGCTCGAGCCCGCGCAGGAAGGTGGCGGACTGATGGACGTCGGCTGCTACGCCGTCAACGCCGCCCGTCTCATCTTCGGCGCCGAGCCGCTCGAGGTCTCCGCCCAGCAGCGCGTCGATCCGCAGTTCGGCGTCGACACCGCCTTCGCCGGCGTCCTGCGCTTCCCCGGTGACCGCCTCGCCCTGATCGACGGCAGTTTCGACGTCTCCGGTACGCAGCGCTACGAGGTCGCCGGCCCCAAGGGAATCCTCCAGGTCGAGCGCGCCTACCTCCCCGGTGACGGCCCTGTCACCATCACCCTCGCCACCGGCGGACAGCGCCGGACCGTCGACGTCGACGGCGCCGACCAGTACGCGCTCGAAGTTGACCACTTCGCCGCTTCGGTCAAGGCCGGGCATCTCCTCCCGCCCGCCGAAGACGGAACCGCCCAGGCCGCCGTGATCGAAGCGCTCTACGAGTCGGCCGCTACGCGGCGCGCCGTTTCTCCCGCGGCAGCTTCTGCTTGAGCTTGAGCGCCGGCGCTAGCGCGTCGCCGCGCTTCTCCACCAGCGTCGGCACGTCGCGCAAGGACGGCTGCTTCTTGGACTTCGACCATTCCTCCAGCTCGGCCCACGTCATCGGCAGCGCCACCGGCGCCCCCGGCTTGGGCCGCACGCTGTACGGCGCCACGGTCGTCTTGCCGCGCGAGTTCTGCGCGTAGTCGATCAGGATCCGCCCGTGCCGGTCAGCCACGTCGTAGTCCGTCGTGACCCAATCTTCGTGCTCCCGGCACAGCTCGACGCCCAGCTTCTCGAAAAAGGCGCGCACGTCGTCGAACGGATGCACCGGCGCGAGCGGCACCAGGACGTGCACCCCCGTCTGCCCGCTCGGCTTCGGGAACGATTTCAGTCCGTACCGCTCGAGCTGGTCGCGCACCAGGAGCGCGATCTTCGCCGCCACCCTCCGCCTCTTCGCCGGCGGCACCTCGTCCGGTGGGTCCAGGTCGACCACCGCCCAGTCCGGCAGGTCCGGGCGATCGACCGTCGAAAGCCAGGCGTGCAGCTCGATCGAGTTGTACTGCGCGACCCAGATCAGCGTCTTGATGCCTTCGGCCACCACAAAGTTCACCGTCTCGCCGGTCGATTCGGCCACGTCGGCGAACGTGCGCAGCCAGCTCGGCGCCCCCTTCGGCGCGTTCTTCAGGTAGATGCCCCGTCCGCCGATCCCCGACATGAACGGCCGCAGCGTGAGCGGCCGGTGGCGCACGTACTTCAGAATGATCGGCGCCATCGCCTCGTAGTAGTGCACCAGGTCCAGCTTGGTCAGCCCGTCCTCAGGGAACAGAACCTTGTTCGGATTGGTCACCCGTACGCCGCGCACCGTGATGGGGCTGGCGCCATCGGTACTTTTGGGCGATGCCATGCGGGCAGGGATGCAAGGCCTGTGCCCCGAAGTCGCTATACTTTCCCAGGTAAGAAACACGCTTGGTATCAGTGCTCAAACGCCCCGCTGACGGGGCCCGGCGAGCGACAGACTCGCCCTCTCCTTCGTCCGTCGTCCTTTCCCTTCCCCAGCGACGCAACACCTGGTCGTCGCTGACTCGCCCCTCCGGGGCGCCCTGGCGGGAGCGTTTGCCAACCGGCCCCGCCATGCCTGCCCGCTGGGCGGCGCACGACGCGACCGAGTTCGTCGACTTCTACCCGCACCCGGTCACCGCCCCCGCCGGGGCCATGCCCGCCGGCTTCAGCTTCGGCGGACTCGCGCTCTCGGAGCCCGTGCGCCGCGCGGTATGGGAGACCGGCTACCGCGAGCCAACCCCCATCCAGGCCGCCACGATCCCCCTCCTGCTCGAGAGCAAGGACTGCGTCGGACAGGCCCAGACCGGCACCGGCAAGACCGCCGCCTTCGGCATCCCCATCGTCGAGCGCGTCGATCCCGCGCGGCGCGTCGTCCAGGCCATCGTCCTGCTCCCCACGCGTGAGCTCTGCCGGCAGGTAGCCAGCGAGCTCGCCAAGCTCGGAAAGCATCGCGGCATCGATGTCCTCGCCGTCAACGGCGGCGAGGGCATGGAGCGCCAGCTCCGCTCGCTCGCGGCCGGGGTGCACGTCGTCGTCGGCACGCCCGGGCGCGTCCAGGACCACATCTGGCGCGGCACGCTCCGTCTGGAGGACGTCCACTTCGCCGTCCTCGACGAGGCCGACGAGATGCTCGACGTCGGCTTCGCTGAGGACATCGAGAAGATCCTGCGCTGCGTGCCCAACGAGCGCCAGACCGCCCTCTTCTCCGCCACCATCCCGCCCTTCATCAACACGCTCGTCCGCCGCTACCTCCAGAACCCCGAGTGGATCAGCACCGTCGACCACTCCCAGCCGGCGGCGGCGCGCATCCCGACCACCATCCGCCAGGGGTACGTGCAGGTCGCCGAGCGCGACAAGCTCGACGCCGTCGAGGAGCTCGCCCGCACCGAGCCGAACTACACGCGCGTCCTCGTCTTCCGGCGCATGAAGGTCAGCGTCGACCGCCTCGCCGATGCCATGCGCCGTAAGGGCTTCTCCGTCCGCGCCATGCACGGCGACCTGCCGCAGGGCGAGCGCAACCGCGTCCTCGAGGCGTTCAAGGCGGGTCAGATCCAGTTCCTCGTCGCGACCAACGTCGCCGCGCGCGGTCTGGACATCCAGGACGTGACCCACGTCCTCAACTACGACATGCCCGACACACCCGAGGAGTACGTCCACCGCATCGGCCGTACCGGCCGCGCCGGCAAGGCCGGCACCTCCATCAGCTTCGTCGCCGAATGGGACTTCCAGGCGTTCGAGGCGATCAAGGCACACGTCGGCGAGGCGCTTCAGGAGCGCCACCTCGAGCTCTACGGCAACCGCTAGCCCTCGCCCATGACTGGGCCGCTGGCCGCGGATATCGAGCGCGCCCTGCGCCCGACCGAGCCCGCGGCGCGCCCCTACCTCGACGGGCTCAACCAGCCCCAGCGCCAGGTCGCCACGCGCGGCGACGGCCCACTGCTCGTCGTTGCCGGACCCGGCGCCGGAAAGACCCGCGCCATCGTCGCGCGCGCCGCGCACCTCGTGGTCGCGCGCGGCGCCTCGCCCCGCCACGTCATGGCCATCACCTTCTCCCGCCGTGCCGCCGGGGAGCTCCAGACCCGCTTCGCCTCGCTCGTCGAGCAGACCGGCACCATCTGGGCAGGCACCTTCCACGCGCTCGGCGCGCGCATCCTGCGCCGCGGCGGCGCGGCGCTCTTCGACCGTCCCGAGCGCTTCACCATCTACGACCGCGACGACACCGAGCGCGCCCTGCGGCGCATCCTCACCACCCTCGACGTCCCTCCCACCGCCGTCAGCCGGCTGGTCGTGCCGGCACGCCAGGCCATCTCCCTCGCCAAGCGCCGCGGTGAGACCCCCACCGGCGAGCTGACCGCCGGCGACACCACCCTCCCGCTCGACGACGTCTTCCGCCACTACGGCGAAGAGCTGCGCGCCGCGCTCGCGTTCGACTTCGACGACCTGGTGGGACTCGCCGCGGCGGCGCTCGACCACGACGCAGCCCTGCGCGAGTGGGCCCAGGGCTTCGCCCGTCACCTGCTCGTCGACGAGTACCAGGACACCGACCCCGCGCAGGAGGGTCTCCTGCGCCGCCTGTCCCCACCACCCCACGACCTGTGCGTCGTCGCCGATCCGCAGCAGAGTATCTACGCCTTCCGGGGCGCCCTGCCCGAGCAGGTCCAGCGCTTCCTCCAACGCTGGCCCACCGCCGGCGTCATCCGCCTGGAGCAGAACTACCGCTCCACCAAGAGCATCGTCGCCATCGCCCGGCGCCTCGTCGCTCCCTTCTCCGCCTCCATCCTTGAGAAGCAAGGCACCGCCTCGCGCCGCCTCGCCCTCGCACTCAAGCTGTGGACCGACAACCCACCCGGCGGTCCCGCGCGACTCTGGGTCGCGCCCCACCCCGAGAAGGAAGGCGACGCCATCGCCGCCGACGTCGCCGCCAAGCTGGCCGGCGGCTGGCCCGCGGGCGAGATTGCCGTGCTCGTACGTACGCACGCCCAGGCCCGTCCCATCGAGGCCTCGCTGCTGCGCGCCGGCGTCCCATACGTGCTGGTCGGCGGCGTGCGCTTCTACGCGCGCGAAGAGATCAAGGACCTGCTCGCCTACCTGCGCGTCGCGGCGCTGCCCGAAGACGCGGCGGGCTTCTGGCGCGTCGTCAATACGCCCCGCCGCGGCCTCGGCCCCGCCGCACTGCTCCGCATCGCCCGCTTCTCGCTCCAGGACGACGAGCGCGGCCCCCTCGCCGGCGCGCGCGCGTGGGCGCGCAGCGGCGGTGCGCCCGAGGGGCTCTACGACTTCCTCGCCCACGTCGACGAGCTGACCGCCATTGAGCGCGCCGGCGCCGGCCCCAGGGCCGTACTTACCGCCGCGCTGAGTCTCACCGGCTACCGCGACCACGTCCGCAAGACGCATCCCGACGACGCGGGGAACCGGCTCGAGGCGATCGACGAGCTGCTTCGCATCGCCGAGCGCTACGCCGACTCGCGCCGCTTCCTGGATGACGCCGTCCTCTCCAGTGAGGAGGAAGACGCCGGCCCCGCGGCGGCCCCGGCCGGGCGCGTCCGCGTCTCGACCGTTCACGCCGCCAAGGGCCTCGAGTTCCGCGCCGTCTACGTGCCGGGGTGTGAGCTCGGGCTCTTCCCGCTCGCCCCCTCGCGCCGCACCGCCGGCGACCAGGCAGACGCCGATGCGCCGCCCGTCGAGCCGTCGACCGCGGTGCCGCACCACGTCGCCAGCGGCACCGACCCCGAGGAGCGTCGCGTCTTCTACGTCGCCATCACCCGCGCCAAGGAGGAGTTGACGCTCTCCTACTGCACCTTCCGGCGCGAGGGCCGCACCGAGCCGTCCCCCTACCTGCGCGAGCTCGGCTCCGGTCTCGTGCGCCGCACCAAGCTCGGCACGAGCGAGCCCGCCGCCCGCCGCCCCGCTGCCAAGAAGTCCGCCGCCAAGCGCGCCAAGCGCACCACCGCTGTCGAAGAGCCTGCCTCGTAGAATCGGGCTTCGTGCTCTTCCTGCGGCCCTCTGGCCGTGTGCTCTTCTGGACCGCGCTCACCTCGCTCACCGCGCTCGTTTCGCGCTGGGTCAGCGACGCCGTCGCGTCGTACCCGCGTGCGCGCCAGGCGGGGCCGCTCGCCGCATGCAACCCCGCCGCCGCGCGTGACGAGCAGCGCCTGGCCGATTCTCCCGCCTGGCGGATCGTCGAGTGGCTGCTCGTGCGCCGCGCGCTCACCCCGTTCCGCGAGCGGCCGGGCTTCGAGCGGCTGCGCATCCTCAACGTCGACTTCGGCCCGGGCGGCGTCGCCGTCGCGCTCCGCCGCCAGGCGCCCCTCGACTCGGTCGTCGTCGGCACCGACTCGGTCTCGGGCATGGGCGACCTCGCCTTGCACCGTGCGCGGCGCCGCGGCGCCCACCGTCCGCTGCTCCTCAGCCAGGCGTGGGGACACGCCCTGCCCTTCCGCGACGGCAGCTTCCATCTCGTCGTCGCTTCGGGCGCGCTGCACGGGTGGATCGCGCCCGAGCAGGCGCTGGCCGAGATCAAGCGCGTGCTGACGCCCGATGGGCGCTACCTCGTTGCCGACTTCCGGCGTGACCTACCGCTCCCCTACTGGCTCGTCC
Organism: Chloroflexota bacterium; assembly: GCA_035764305.1. Lineage (GTDB taxonomy): Bacteria > Chloroflexota > UBA11872 > UBA12225 > UBA12225 > DASTZM01. The sequence goes on from DASTZM010000361.1 coordinate 8,347, forward strand.
TGCAGCTCGTCCAGACGCTCTTCACGCCGAAGGACCTGCGTGCTCTCGGGGAGCCCCGCGCCTCCGTCCGCGCGGCGTACGCCCCGCACGAAGCCGAATGGCTCGCCGGCCGCGCCGGTCTGCCGCAGATCTCACTGCTGCCCGGAATCGGATGGCTTATGATGGAAAGACAGGGGGCAGCGTCGCCCCGCCGCTACACACTTTCGTAGGAGAAGACCGCCGATGACGTCGGTT
>DASTZM010000362.1:0-4596 GCA_035764305.1 Chloroflexota bacterium
TGGCGACCTGGCCGGCGGAGCGGGCCGCCTCTAGCCCGAGGGGGAAGATCACGACCAGCGCGGCGACGACCGAGCGCGCTACTGCCCCAGGGACCGTACGGAACACGGCGGACAGGCCAGCGTCGAGGAGCGCTCCGAGACCGAGTGCCCCCGGGACGAACAGCGGGATAGCCGTCCGGAAGAACGGGTCGATCTCGCGCAGCGCGAAGGTAGGTACGACGATCGCGCCGGTGAGCGTAAGCAGCCGGCGTCGCGCACGCAGCTCGGGGACGCAGAACAGACCGCTCACCGCCGCCGGCCACCACCACTCGGCGCGCAACAGGTGGAAGTAGTTGACGAACCACAGCGCGACGCGCGCCGCTGGTCCGCCGGCCACACCCGGCGCTTCCAGCGTTACGCGCGAAAGCGACTGCGTCCAGTCCTCCAACGCCGCCTGCGGGGAGATCAGGCCCATCGCCAGGTGAAACAGCGCGGCTGGCGCTAGCGCTGCTCCCAGGCTGACGGTGGCGCGCGGGAGGTCCGGGAGCGCGCGGAGCGCAACAAAGCACGGCAGCGCAATCCCCACTTGGTCGGTAAGTAGCCCACACGCTGCACTGACAACGCCGCCGACCCACCAGCGCCGGCTGGACGTCTCCTCGGCGCGCGTGACGCACCACAGCGTCAGCGCGGTCCACAACAGCAGTAGGTTGTAGGTGTAGGCGAAGCGGTTGTGAAGCACGATGTAGTGCGCGACCGCGAACACGAGCGCGCCGAGGATGGCGGCGCGCTCGCCGTGCCCACGCCGGGCCGAGAGGTAGAGCACGCCTGCCACGAGCGAGCTACACAGGGCGGCCGCCGCGCGCGCGACAGTCAGGTCTGCCCCAAACGCCGCCGTGACCGGCGCGAGGAGAGCATAGAACCCGGCCGGGTGCTGGACGAAGCTCTGGGAGACTGCGAACGCCTGCGCATGGCCTTCCGCCAGGCGACGCGCGATCTCGAGGTTGTAGCCCTCGTCGCCGTCCCATCCCGGCGTCTGCGCGAGGCGAGGCAATCGCAGGAGTGCGGCGAGGAGCGAAACTGCCGCGGCGAAGGCAGTGTGTCTCAGCCGGTCTTCTCCACGCGCGGGCAGTATAGGATCGTCGGGCTGTGACGCCGGAAGACAGCGGTGGGCCACGGAGCGACCGAGCAGGCGGCGTGGCGCGCGAGCGGCGGGCGGGGCGCGCGCTGCTCGCGTTGATCCTGGTCTTCTACGCCTACGTCATCCCACGCGGTCCGGACCACAATCCGGACAGCCGACACGCGCTGACCTACAGTCTGGTCGAGCGCCGCTCCCTCGTGGTCGATGAGCTGATTGGCGCCACACTCGATCGCGCGGTGCGGGACGGCCATGGGTACTCGGAGAAAGCGCCGGGTGTCTCGCTCTTGCTGGCGCCCCTGTACGTGCTGGTCAGGCAGCTGCCACTTGCCGAGCCGGAGGGCGAGCGCTTCGCGACGCGCTACCTGCTGACGCTGTTCGGAATCGGCGCACCGGCCGCCTGCTTCGCAGTCTGGCTGTTTCACTGGCTTCGACGTTTCACACCGCGGGTGCTGCCGCGATGGATCGCGGTGATCGGCCTGTCAGTTGGCTCTCCGGCCTATGCCTACAGCGTGCACGCGTTCGGCCACGTCCCGGCAGCGGTGTGTCTCTTCCTCGGGACAGCGCTGCTGCACGCACATCCTCGACGTCCCGCCCCCGGGGGCGCACTCATGGGGCTGGCCGTGGCGTTCGAGTACACCGCGCTCGCTCCGGCGGCGCTGCTCATCGCCTGGCTGGCCGCGCGGCGCCGCCGCGATGAGCGCACACGGTCGGTCGCGCTGACGCTGGCTGGTGCGGCGCCACCGCTGCTTGCGCTGGCGGCCTATCACACCGTGGCGTTCGGGGCGCCGTGGCGCACGGGCTACGCGTTCGTGGACCCGGCCGGACCGTACGCCGCGGCACAGGCGTCCGGGGTACTGGGGATCGGATGGCCCGACCCTGGCATCGCGGTGGAGTTGCTCGTTGGGCAGAAACGCGGGCTGTTGACATTGGCACCCTGGACTGCGCTCGTGGCGGCGGGGGCGGTCGTGGGATGGCGGCGTGGCGAGGCGGTCCGGGAGTGGGTTGTGGCCGCCGCGCTCGCCTTCTTGCCGCTGCTTGCGATTAACGCGGGGTATGCGGTATGGGACGGCGGGGCGTCATGGGGACCGCGCCACCTCACACCAGCGCTGCCGTTCCTCGTGGTCGTCGCACACCCAGCGATCGTGCGCTGGCCCCGCACTGGAGCGTCGCTTGTGCTGTGCAGCGTGGCGGTAACGACGGTTGGCGTGCTTACCGGCACGCTTCCACCAGCCGACGTGTCTTCGACACTCGGCGAGTTCGTGTTGCCCGCCTTGGAGTCGGAAACGGTGGGCAACACCCTGGGCGGTGCGCTGGGACTTCGGGGCTGGTGGACGCTGGCGCCCCTTGCCGTCGCGCTCTCGGCAGCCTACGCCGCCACCAGACGCCGCCCCGCGAACAGCCCCAGCGTAACGAGCGGCCAGATCAGTCGCGCAGCGCTGGGCCAGCGAGTGTAGGCCAGGGCCGTCGCGAGCGCCACGATCGCGAGCGCAACGAGGAGGATGCGCTCGGCGGCGCCGTTTGCCTTCCGAGACAGCCTGAGGGACTGCACCAATGGGATGAGCAGCACCACGTTGTTCCACTCATAGAGAGGAGGGACGAGCCAAGTCGAGGCGATCGCACCAGCCGCGAGCGCGTCGCCCGTGCGCCGTTCGGTCGCGGCCCATCCAAGCGCAGTGCTCGCCAGCGCGGCACCGCCCACGATGACCGCCACAAGCGGCGCGGGCGAGATGAGTCCTGCCAGCAGGCTGGCGGCGCTATGCGGGTGCGCGACCGATGCGTAGTCAAGAGTCGAGCGCCAGAACGCGGAGGGCCAGCCTGGCAGCGCCGCAAGGCTGGCCGCGGCCAGCGCGGCGGCAGCGAGAGCGGCAGCAAGCGTGAAGGTCGCGGACCGGGCCTGCACCAGCATCGCGAAGCCGGGAGCGATGGCGAGGGCAGGCTTGATAGCCGCGATCACCAAAAGTGCGCCGGCAGCCCAGGTCCGACGCCGAGTCAGCAGCCACCACGATCCGGCCAGCGCCGCGAAGACGGGAGCAGCGAACTGGAGGAAGACCAAGCCCATCACACTCGCCGGGAGCAGCGCACCGACCACCATCGGCGTAAGGGGGTGCGCCGGTGGGAGTCGGCGCTCCCGCTCGAACGCGCGCCAGCACAGCAGGGCACCACCGACGCAGCACGCTTGCAGGACGAGCAGCCACACCGTCGCGGCGACCTCGAACGGGAGCGCCGCCAGGGGCAGGAGTATCAGCGCGACGTACCCCGGATAGACGAAGCCGAACGCAAACCGTTCCCCGCCCAGCGGGACGCTACCCATGGCGGAACGGATCGCCACGTCAGTCTCGGCGCTGTACGGGTTCCAGCCACGCTCGAGCCACAGGCGCACGGCAAGCCAGCGAGGAAAGAGATCGTTGGTCGCGCCCATGCGGGCCGCAAGACTGGCGCACGCCCACACATCCAGGGAGAGCGCGGCGGCGACGGCCAGAACCGCGGGCCAGCCGCGCTTCATCGCTCACGGCGCAGGTCGGGCAACACCACCAAGCCGTAGCAGACGACGAGCGCGGCGCATGCGCCCGCCGTCCACGCGTAGCTCGTGCTATCTGGCGCGACGAACGACGGCAGCCAGGTCGTCACGTCGCGGCGCCACACGGCGGACAAGTACTCCAGCGCCGCGGATGCGCCCGTAGGCAGGTTGTAGCGAAGCCGGGGCACGTCCAGGAGCAGATGTGCGATGGCGCTGGTCGCCGCCAAGAGCAGGGCATACACTGGTCGCGCGAGTCGCCAGCGCTCGAGCGCGACGACAAGCGGCGCCGCAAGCAGCGGGACAACGGGGACGAGCATGCGCGCGGGTGGACTGAACGCGCCGTACCAATAGCTGAAGCACGCGACGAAGGCGGCATAGACCGTCACCGGACTCAGGGCGGCGAGCGCGCGCACGCTTCCCACCCACCTCCACAGCCCGGCGACGCCGAGCGGCACGAGCACGAAGAGCGGCGCGTACGGCAACAGGCCGAACTGGCGATCGAAGAGCAGCCCGGGCGCGCCGCGAAGCGCACGTTCGAACCCAACGGCGCCGTACTCGTCGACGGGTGGCACACCGCCGAACAACCGCCAATCGAGAAACCAGAGCGCGCCCCCCAACGCCGCTGCCGGCAGCGCCAGGGCGGCCAACCCAGCCACCACGCGGCCCCGCCGAGGCGGGATGACCATGGCCGCCGCCAACCCAATCGCCGCCGCGATTGGAACGTAGCGCAGGTGGAGCCACGGCAAGAGCCCGCACGCGACCCCCACCGACGCAAGCGAGAGCTGTTCGCCGCGACCGCGGTATCGCCACACCCGGCGCACGGCCCACACTGCCAGAAGCGCCCCCGGCAGCTCTGGATAGAAGAGCGAGGAATAGAGCAGCAGCGGCGGGCTGAACGCGACGCCCACCCAGGCCGCGAGCGCGGCCCAGCGCCCACGCGCGGTGTCGAGCGCGAGGTACA
>DASTZM010000363.1:0-2102 GCA_035764305.1 Chloroflexota bacterium
CCGGGTGTGGCGCAGGAGCACGGAGGAATCATCCGCCACGGCGCGAAGCTGCTGTATGCCTACTGCGAAGCGACGGTGCCCAAGCTGACGGTGATCACGCGTAAGGCGTACGGCGGCGCGTACGACGTGATGTCCTCCAAACACATCCGGGGGGACGTGAACTACGCCTGGCCGACCGCGGAGATCGCCGTGATGGGTGCGGAGGGGGCGGTGCCGCTGATCTTCCGCGAGCAGATCGAGGGTGCGGCCGACCCGGACGCCGAGCGCGCGAGGCTGGTGGAGGAGTATCGGGCGAAGTTCGCGAACCCGTACATCGCGGCGGCGCGGGGCTACGTGGACGACGTGATCGAGCCGCGCCACACGCGGCGCAAGCTGATCTCCGCGCTGGAGCTGATGCGCACGAAGCGGGACACGAACCCGCGCAAGAAGCACGGCAACATCCCGCTCTAGATGGCGAACCGCCGGTGCTGAGGCGCGTGCTCGTCGCCAACCGCGGCGAGATCGCGGTGCGCGTGATCCGTGCGTGTCGCGAGCTGGGGATCGAGACGGTGGCGGTGTACTCGGAGGCCGACCGCGACGCACTGCACGTGCGCCTAGCCGACTACGCGTATGCGATCGGCCCCGCCCCGGCGGCACAGAGCTACCTTCACATCGACGCGATCCTGGACGCGGCGCGGCGCAGCGGCGCGCAGGGGATCCACCCGGGCTACGGGTTCCTTTCCGAGAACGCTGCGTTCGCGACGGCGTGCCGCGCGGCGGGCCTGACATTCGTCGGCCCGGAGCCGGAGACGCTGGCGCTGATGGGCGACAAGGTAGCGGCGCGCCGCCTCGCGGTCGAGGCAGGTGTGCCGACCGCGCCGGGGACGCCCGAGCCCGTCGCGGACTCAGAGGCACTGCGCGCGGCGCGTGAGATTGGATACCCGCTGCTGATCAAGGCGGCGGCGGGCGGTGGTGGGAAAGGGATGCGCGCGGTGGCGAGCGAGGCCGAGCTGCTCGTGGCGCTCGCCACCGCGCGGCGGGAAGCGGCGGCGTCTTTCGGTGAAGGGAGCGTCTATCTCGAGAAGGTGATCGAGCGCCCGCGCCACATCGAGGTGCAGGTGTTTGGCGACGGCAGCGGCAATGTGGTCCACCTGGGCGAGCGCGAGTGCAGCATCCAGCGCCGATTCCAGAAGGTGGTCGAGGAGGCCCCTGCGCCGGGTCTGCCGGCGCACGTTCGCGCCGCGCTGTTCGACGCGGCGGTCCGAGCTGCGTCGCGCTCGCGGTACCGCGGTGCGGGAACGATCGAGTTCCTGTACGAACCCGCGTCCGAGCGCTTCTACTTCATGGAGGTGAACGCGCGCCTGCAGGTCGAGCATCCAGTGACCGAGCTTGTGTGGGGGATCGACCTGGTACACGCCCAGCTGCGCCTCGCGTCGGGCGCGTCGCTGGAGGAGGCGCTGGGCGAGCGCGGTCCGACGGGGCACGCCATTGAGGTGCGCGTGGGGGCCGAGGACCCACTCACGGCGTGGGTGCCGTCCACGGGACGAATCGGCGCCCTGCGCGAGCCGGGCGGTCCGGGCGTGCGGATGGACAGCGCGTGCGAGCCGGGCCTGGAGGTGACCCCCCACTACGATCCCCTGCTGGCGAAGCTGATCGCGCACGGCCGCACGCGCGCTGAGGCGGTGCAGCGTTTGCGCCGCGCGCTGGACGAGTATGTGCTGACGGGAGTGCGGACGACGCTGCCGTTCCACCGCTGGCTGGTGCGCGATCACGTGTTTCTGGCGGGTGACCTGTCGACGGCTTTCATGGCCGAGCGCTGGCGGCCGGACGAGCTACCGGTCACGGACGAGGCGCGTGGGGTGGCGGAGGTGGCCGCGGCCGATCACATGGGGCGCGAACGGGCTCGGCGGCTGGCCGGCGCAGGCGCCGATGGTGCGGTGCAGCCAAGTCGCTGGCGGAGCGCGGCGCGAGTCGAGGCCCTCCGGTGAGTGAGCCGGAGGTGCGGCGCATCCGCGACGGTGTGTACAGCGTCCTGCGCGGCGGGCGCTCGTTCGAGGTCGCGCTGGACGTCGCCACGGACCCGAACGGCAGTACGGTGGGCGAAGCGGCGGTGGACGGCGAGC
>DASTZM010000364.1:0-13566 GCA_035764305.1 Chloroflexota bacterium
CGAAGTAGAAGGCCGCCAGGAGCGGCAGCGTCAGCAGGTAGATCGGGTCGGCGAAGCCGACGGGCGGCGCGGGGACCCCGTTCCTGAGATTCGCCAGCGCATTCAGCACGGCGCTCATCGGTGGTACCACCACCATTCGAGCGCCAGCAGGCCTAGCGCCAGAATCAAGAGTGGACGCCACCACTCGATCCGCGCCAGCTCGAAGCCTGGACCGAGCAGAATGGTCTGCGCGTGCGCGCCGGCGATGGTGACGATGTTGGCCAAGCCGTCGCGCGGCTTCAGGTCCGCAAGCGCGCTCTCACGCCCGGGAGGCAGCACCGCCGCGACGTAGACCCGGCGGGCGATCTCGGTGGTTCCGGCGTACTGGGTGACGGTGTAGGCGCCGGGCACAACCGTATCGAGGAAACGCACCGGCTGGTTGCCGTCGAACGAGAAGGTCCGCGAGCGAGGCGCTGGCGTCGCGATCTCCACACGAGACGCGCGCGGCAGCGGCTGGATGAGGAGCGCCTCGCCTGGCACCAGCTCGACATCGCCGAAACCGCCGCTGCGCGTCGCGCCGATCTCACCGGTCAGCCAGTTGACCGTGTTGGCGATCAGCACAGGGAAGCCGACCCGACCGAAGAAGTTCGTCGAGCGCGGATCGAACGCGAACACCGCGGCGCGGTGCCGCCGGTCATCGGATGCCGGAAAGCCGGCGAAGATCAGCGGCGCTTCCTGGGCCCACACCGCGCCCTCGGCCCAGTCGGGCAGACGGACCTTCTTGGCTTCGGTGACGCTGACGCCGGTCAGGTCGACTCCCGCCAGCAGCGGGCTGGGCGAGACACGCGCGATCTGCGCGTCGTTTACCTCGCGCCCGCCGTCGGTGCGCCTACCGAGCGTGCCGGTGACGCCGATCGGGGAGCCGCGCGACGGCGGATCAAGCAGGAACCAGTGCCCCGGCGGCGGCGCGGGTGGGAACCAGCCTTCGAAGACGTACACGTCGTACGGGGAGGCCGGGTTGTACTCCTGCGCACTGGCCAAGGTCAGCTCAACGCCGGGGACTGCACGCAGCGCGCGCTCCAACTGGTCACTGCGCTTGCCCACCAGCAGCACCTTGCGCGTCGGCGCGGCGGCGACCGCCGAGGTGGCGACATTGTCGAGCGCAAGCAGGTCGGCCTTGCCGAACTGCGCTTGGACGATTCTCGCCGTGGGAGGGAACTCGTTCAGCACGGACTCCCAGCTGAGCTGCGGCGGGACGGTGACGTTCAGCTCGTGGTACAGCTCGCCGTCGACGTAGAAGCGCAGCGGGCCGCTCGCCGGCTTGTCGCCGAAGTTGCGGACTCGCGCGAACACCTCCAGGTCGCCGTTCCGGTCCTTGCGCGCGGCGAGCGACGTTACGGCCTGGTTGTCGGCGTCTCCGCGTCCGACGCGGGACACCTGGATGGCGACGGGCGGGCGATAGTTCATGACCGCGTCGACGTCGAAGACGCCGCCGGTGAACAGCAGCACCTCGCCGATCCGCGCCGACTGGACAAGCCCGGCCGCGACCTGGACGGCGTGCGCCGCATCCAGCTCGGTCGGGCGGACCTGGATGCGCGCGATGGCGGCGCGCAGCGGCCCAAGATCGCCCGGAACAGTACCTTCGGCGGCTACTTCCGTCCGATCCGCCATGGCCATGACGATCGCGCGGTCTCCTGGCTGCAGGCGGCCAAGGTACTGCGTGGCCAACGCCTTTGCCTCCTCGAGCCGCGACGCGGTGCCCGTGGTCCTGCCGACCAGCGCCGCGTCGCCGTCATTGGCGAGCATCGCTTCGGACGCATCGATGGCGAACACCACTTGATGGCCGATCGTCGTGCGGCGCTCGGTCATCGGGCGCGCCAGCAGGAACGCCGCGAGGACGGCGAGCGCAACCTGCATCAGCAGCAGCGCGTGACGCTTGAGCCACTGCAGCGGGCTGCGCGCCGACTCTTCCTTCAGGACGCCCTGCCAGAGCCAGGTGCTGGAGACCTCGTGGCGCCGGCTGCGCGGCTTCAGCAGGTACAGGCCGAGAATGGTCATGGCGCCCAGTAGCCACACCAGGCTCCACGGCGACAGCAGCGTCATCGGCGTAGGGGAGGGAAGGGTCTCACCCGACGATGCGCCGCGCGCGCAGCTGGCGGAAGACCAGATCGTCCAATGGCATGGCGGTGCTGACCGTGAGGTAGCGCACTAGCCGCTTGGCGCAGAATGCCTCGGTCTCGGCCAGCCAGGCGGTCAGGCGTGCCCGGTACGAGTCCACCGTCGGGGCATCGAGCGACATGCGCAACCGGTCGCCCGTCTCACGGTCGTACAGCTCAACCTCACCCGCCGGATCGGGGTCGGTCTCGAGTGGGTCGAGCACGTGGAGCAGCACCGCTTCAAACCCACGATCGAGCAGGGCAGATAGCCCCTCTAGCCCGCCCGGCGCGAGCAGGTCGGAGATCAGGATGACCAGGCCGCTCCGGCGGTGCATGGCAGCGTAGGAACGCAGCGCGGCGTTGAGATCGGTTCCCCCGGTGGGGCGCAGATCGGCGAGGAAGTTGAACAGCCGGCCGGTCTGGCCCTTCGCGCGCAGCGCGGGCAGGTGGGCAATCACCCGCTCGCCAAAGCCCGCCGCTTGTACGCGGTCCTGGCTGGAGAGCGCCGCGTAGCCCAGCGCGGCAGCGACGCGCCGCGCGTACTGCAGCTTGTTGTGGCGCCCGAAGTCCATACTGCGTGAGCAGTCGACCAACAAGTGGACGGTCAGGCTCTCCTCGTCCTCGCGCAGCTTGACGAACAGACGCTCGGACCGGCCATAGACGTTCCAATCGATCTGGCGCAGGTCGTCCCCGCGCGTGTACTCGCGGTAGTCGGCGAACTCGACCGACGTCCCGCGTTGCTTGCTGCGCCGCCCGCCGTGGGAGGCCGCGCCGTGCGTGCGGTGGGACAAGACCGAGAGCCGCTCCAAGCGGCGCATCAGCCCCTCGTCGAAGAAGTGCCGGTACGACGACTCGGCTGGCGCGCGCTCAGCCTTGGGAGGGGTACCTGGCGGTGGCTGGTACCAGGTCGTGTTGCTCGGGACCGTGTCGCTCGACGAGATCACGAGGTCAACGGACGGCTAGCTCGGCTTCGTCGGGGGTGACGCTCATCACCAGCTCGTCCAGCACGGTGTCGGCGGTCACGCCCTCGGCGTCCGCCTCGAAGTTCAGGATCATGCGGTGGCGGAGCGCAGCGTGGGCCACGAGGCGGATGTCCTCGTACGACACGTTGAAGCGCCCTTCCAGCAGGGCGCTGACTTTGGCTGCCAGGACCACCGCTTGGGCACCGCGCGGGCTAGCGCCGAAGCGCACGTAGTCGCGGGTGACCTTGGGGACGCCCGGCTCACCGGGGTGGGTGGCCATCACCAGCCGTGCCGCGTACTCCTTGACGTGGTCAGCGATTGGCACCTGGCGGGCCAGCGCCTGCATCCGCGTGATGTCCGCCGCCCCGGCGACGCGCGAGATCGTCGGATCGACTCCGGCCGTCGTGCGGTCGAGGATGTCCACCAGCTCGCGGGCCGACGGGTAGCGCACCTGGATCTTCAGGAGGAAGCGATCGAGCTGGGCCTCGGGCAGCGGGTAGGTGCCCTCCATCTCGATCGGATTCTGCGTCGCCAGCACCATGAACGGCACCGGTAGACGGTGCAGCGTATTGGCGACGGTGACCTGTGACTCCTGCATCGCTTCCAGCAGGGCGGCCTGCGTCTTCGGTGTGGCGCGGTTGATCTCGTCTGCCAGGACGAGGTTGGCGAAGACCGGCCCGGGCTCGAAGCGGAAGCGCCGCTCGCCGCTGCTGTCCTCGCTGATGATGTTCGTCCCGGTGATGTCCGCGGGCATCAGGTCCGGCGTGAACTGGACGCGCGAGTAGTCCAGATCGAGCGCCTCAGCCAGCGCGCGCACGAGGCGAGTCTTGCCCAGCCCCGGCACCCCTTCCAGCAGCACGTGACCGCCGGCGATGAGCGCGATCAGCGCACCACGGACGACGCCCTCCTGGCCGACGATGACGCGCCCGACCTCGCGCTCGATGGTTGCGGCTGTGGTGCGGAACTGGTCGACGTCGGCGTGCCCACCGGTCGCAGACTCGCGCGAGTAGATGCTCATGGGCGGCTGGGCTGGTCCTGGCTGAAGTACTGGCGCACCGAGTCGGTCATGTCGGATGGAACGGCGTTCATGTCTAGACCGGACGCAACCTGTAGGGAGCTGGGCGCCGCGCCGGGCAGCGGCGCCGCGGGAGGCGGCGCGACGGCGGGCGCGGCGTTCGGGTTGGGTGGGCGCCAGTTGGACGGCCCCTCGCGCACCTCGGCCTCCACCGTGACCAAGCGGGGCGTCACGTTCAGGCGGGTCGGCGCGCCGGCCTTCTCACTGCCCGCGCCGTTTCCGCCGCCCGCGCCCGATCCGCCGGTCCCGGCCTGAAGGCCGCCGTTCTGGAGCTCCTGCTCCATCTGGCTCAGGTCGAACGCCCCACTGCCGGGTGAGCCCGCTTCGGACCTGGTCGGCGACTGCTGGCCGCGCTGCCCTTCGCCCTGCCCATCACTGCCCTGGCCAGCTTGCTGACCCAGCTGCGGAAGGGAGGGCTGCCCGCCAGACTGGAGCTGCTCCTGACGCGACTCGAGCTGGCGCTGCGCTTCAAGCTGCTGGCCCGTGTCGCGGACCTGCGCCGCGGCGTCGCGGATGGCCTGCTGCGCCTCCTGGTTGCGGAACTGCTGGAGCGCCTCGGCCGCGCGCCGCGCCGCATCGGCAAGCTGGCGGTCCTTGTCACCGATCTGCTGCGAGGCCTGGCTGAATGCCTGAGCCAGCGACTGACGCTCCCCGGGGCTGAGGTTGCGCGCCTGGTCGGCAAGTTGCTGGAGCTGCTGCGCCGCGCGCTCGGTGTCGCCGGTGCGGAGCGCCTCGCCCGCCTGCCGGCCGGTCTGACTCTGGCGGAGGGCGTTGCCCAGGTCATCCAGCGCCTGGCGCCGCTCGGCGACGTTCGGGTTCTGCTGGTCGGCCGCTTCACGCCGCGCGTCCTGCAGTCCGCCGGCGCCCTGCTGCGCTTGCTGCGGCGTCTGCGGCGGCCCGAGGAGACCGATGCCTTCCCCAATGTCTTCAGGGTTCTGCGTCTGGCCGCGCATCGCGTCGCCCAGCTCAGACCCGGCCTCGGTTCCGTCCGGCCTGAAGCGCGGCAGCGCGTCCTCCTCACGCCGCCCCGGGTCGGCCAACGCCAGCGCGCCTTCGCGCCCGGTGAGCAGGCGCGACGCGGCCTGGGGCCAGATCAGCAGCCCCAGCGTGAGCGCGAGGGTCAGCCCGCCCCACGACGCGCTACGTAGCGCCGTGTGCCGTGCAAGGCTGCCGCGGGCGAAGAGCGGGAACGCCGCCGCGGCGTCAACGCGCAGCAGCTGCTCCCGCGCGTCGCGGTACTGACGCTCGACCAGCGGCCCGTCGTCACCCCGCTCGCGCAGCTCAAGCGCGGTCGCGATCCGCTCGCCGAGTCCGAGCGACGCGTCGACCCGACGGGCGACCTCGAACGGACCGGCAGCACGATTCGCGACGACTGCGACGGTAGCCATGGAGACGATCAGGGCGAAAGGAAGGGCAACGTACGCGAGACCCGGTAGCCCACCCAGTCGCGCGAACACGGTGAAGGCAAGTGCGACAAGCGCTCCGACCAGGAGGCCGCGGGGCGCGTGCTGGATCGTGCGCTGCCAACGCAGGCGCTGCGCGAGGGGTGCTAGAAGGCGGTCAAGCTCGGCTTCGGCGCTCTCGGCCTGGAAGCGGCGCTCGTAGCGCGAACGCAGCGGGCGGGAGCTGCTGACCGCTTCCACGCGCGCCCAGTGGAGTGCGCTCCGCGTGCTTCGCAGCGCCGGCTCCGCCCGCCTTACCAGCTTCCGTACGCGCGGCGGAACCGATAGCCGCCGGGTAGGGAGCGATACCGCCAGGGGGAGGGCCAACCGGGTTACCTTATTCTATGGCGCGCGCTCGAATTAGCAAGCGCCATGCCGTGGGCCCCCCTTGCCGCCGGGCGCGCGATCACTACCGATCCTGGCGCACGGACACCTTACCACCGCCGCGCCGCCGCGTAAAGTAAAGCTGTCGTGACACCTGTCCGCACGCGCCGCGCGCGCCCTCGATCGGGCGCCGGCGCGCAGGCATCTTTCCGTGAGCGGGCGCGCCACGCCCTGCGCTCGGAGGGGCATCGCATGACCCAGCAGCGCGACGTCCTGCTGGACGTGATCGAGCACGCCGGAGAGCATCTCGACGCCGATGGGCTGTACCGACTGGCGCGCGAGCGCGACAACCGAATCAGCCTCTCTACCGTGTATCGGACGCTCTCGCTCCTGAAGCGGCACGACCTGGTCGACGAGCTGCACCTTTCCGAGGAGCACCACCATTACGAGGCGAAGACCGAGACCAAGCGTCACTATCACCTGGTCTGCACCGAATGCGGGGCCGTCACCGAGTTCTCCGGCGGAGCGGCGGACAGACTGCGGGAGGAGCTACGCCGGGAGCACGGCTTCCATGTCTCGGCGATGCAGCTGGACATCGCGGGCGTGTGCAACCGCTGCGCCGCGAAGGCGGCCTAGGTGTCTGAGGCGCGGGTGCTCTCCGCGCCAGTCGAGCTGACGCTCGACCTGCGCGGCACGGCGCCAGACAAGGTGCTAGGCCGTCTCCTGGGCGCGCTCGAGCGCGTCAGCGAAGACGTGACGCTCGTCGCGCTGCTGCGGGACACGCCCGAATACGCCAGCGTGACATCGTCTGTGTACGCCACCTTGAGGGGGCGTGGCTACTGGTCGGACACGTCGCGCTACCCCGCGGGAGTGCAGCGTCTGCGGATGGGGCGGCGCCGGGGCGCGCCTCTCGAGCGCCGTGACACAGAGACCGTCGCGGAGCCGGCGTACGCTCCCGCGCCTTCGGTGGCCTCTTCAGACGGTACGGTCGAGCGCTAGCGCTACTTCCGTCACGGTGTCCGGGTCCAGCGCCGCCTTGTCCCGCCATGCGGTCTCGAGCGCGCGGCGCGCCGCGCGCTCCGTGAAGCGCCCGAGCGCCCACGCCGTGTGTCCGCGGACCAGCGGGTGGCGACATTGATCCAGCAGGCAGTCGCGCAGCGGGTCGATTGCCGCCGGGTCCCCCAGATTGCCTAACGCGATGCAGGCGTTGCGCTGCAACCCCCACGGCTTGGCGCGGATGACCGGCGTGCCGCGGTAGCGTCCGCGAATCTCGGCGTCGCTCATCTCAAGTAGCGGCAGGAGCTGGGGGAAGGCGCTCTCGTCGTCATACGCCCGCAGCGCGGCGATGCGCGCCGGCAGCGCCTTGCGGTTGACCGGGCACACCTCCTGGCAGTCATCGCACCCGAAGATCCAGTCGCCCATGAGTGGCCGGAGGGCGCGGGGGATGACGCCCCGCTGCTCGATGGTTTGGAACGAGATGCAGCGCGGCGTGTCGAGCACACCGGGCGCGACGAGTGCGCCCGTGGGACACACGTCCAGACAGCGCGTGCACGAGCCGCACGACTTTCCCACGGGCGCGTCCGGCTCGAGCGGCACGTCCAGGATCAGCTCGCACAGAAAGGCCCACGACCCCGCGCCCGGCAGCAGGAGCATCGTGTTCTTGCCAAACCAGCCCAGACCGGCGCGCGCCGCGACGGCGCGCTCTGCTAGAGGGCTGCTGTCGACGAAGATGCGCGCGCTCACGCCGCGCCCGGCGATGCACTCGATCTGCGCCACCAGCTCGCGCGCCAGCTCCTTGAGCACGTCGTGGTAGTCGCGCCCCCAGGCGTACCGCGCGACCCGGCCGCGAGGAGCGCCTGCTACCCGCGCCGGCGTCTCGCGCCGTCCGAGGTAGCTCGCGGCGAGCGCCAGGATGCTCCGCGCTCCCGGGAGCAGCGCCTCCGGGTGCGTCGCCAAGTGCGCGCGCTCGGGCGTGAACCAGGCCAGGCCGTCCATGTGTCCGGCGGCGATGCGCTCCTGGATCACACGCTCCGCGTCGAGCAGCGGCGCCGCGTCGCTCACGCCGACGCGATCGAACCCGACCGCGTGGGCGGCGAGCTTGATCTCCTCAGTTAGCGCGGTCGTGGCGAGCATCGTGAGGCGGACGACCCCTGATAGGCTATCGCTATCGTGAGCGCGGTCGAGCTGCTCGCGCCGGCGCCCGAAGCGCTCTCCTTACTCGCCCTCTTGCACGGCAGGGCACCGCTGGCGCGCATCGTCGCGGTCGAGCCGGCGGGTGGGGACGCGGTCACGCTGTACCGCAGGTTGGACGACGGCACGGTCGCCGAGCGCGACACCTTTCGGCCGTGGCTGCTGCTCAACGGCCAAGGCGTCAGCGCCCTCCCCGCGGGAGAGCGCAGCGTGACGCCGCTGCGCTCCACCGGGACCGACGCCGCCGGGCAGCTCGACACGCTGGTCGAGTTCGAGAAGTGGGGCGCCTACCAGGCGGCGCAGAGCGCCCTTAGCGCCGCAGGCGTGCCTAGCTTTTCGTATGCGTCGGTAGTTGGGCAGTATCTCATCGCCTCCGGACGCACGCTGTTCCACGACATGCGCTTCGAGGACCTGCACCGCGCGCAGCTCGACGTGGAGACGGCCAGCCTGCGCGCCAGCGCTGCCGACGCGTCGATCCTCATCGCGGCGCTGACCGACAACCGCGGGCACGAGGAAGTGTTCTCTGCCGCCGAGGGCGGCGAGGCCGAGCTGCTGCGCCGTCTTACGGCACGGATCGCCGAGCTCGATCCGGACGTGATCGAGGGGCACAACGTCATCGACTTCGACCTGCCGTACGTCGCGGCGCGCGCCGAGTCCCTCGGCGTGCCGCTCACGTGGGGGCGAAGCGGCCAGCGTATGTGGCTGCAGGAGAAACAGGGGCGCCTCAAAGTTGGCGCGCGCCTGCTCCCGAGTGTGCGAGTCCACCTGCACGGCCGGCACATCCTGGACACGTACCAGCAGATCCAGCGCTTTGACGCCGAGGGGAAGCTGGAGAGCTACGCGCTCAAGCCGGTTATGGACTCACTGGGTCTGGTGCGCGAGGGGCGCGAGTTCGTCGATCGCACCGACATTGGCGGTATCTGGGAACGCGACCCGCAGCGCCTGGCGGCGTATTGCCTGGACGATGCGCGTGACGTGCGTACGCTGGCCGAGCTGGTCACGCCGACCGACTTCTATCAGACACAGATCGTCCCGCGGACCTACCAGGACGTCGCGACCGGCGGGACGGGCGAAAAGATCAACTCGCTCATGGTTCGCGCGTACGTTGCGTCCGCGCACGCCGTCCCGCAACCCGAACCGCCCAGGCCGTATCCGGGGGGCTACCTGGAGCTACGCACGCCAGGCGTCTTTCGGCGCGTGGTGAAGTGCGACGTGGAGAGCCTGTATCCGGCGGTGATGCTGCGCTACGGCGTCAAGCCGCGCAGCGACACGCTGAACGTCTTCCTGCCGCTGCTGGACGACCTCACGCGCCGGCGCCTGGACGCGAAGCACCGCATCCGCAGCTCCGCCGGAGGTGAGAGCGCTTACTGGACCGGCCTTTCGGGCTCCTACAAAGTGCTGATCAACAGCTTCTATGGCTATCTGGGGTACGCGCGCGCCAACTTCAACGACTACGACGCAGCCGAGCTGGTCACCACCACCGGCCAGAAGCTGATCAAAGAGGTGCTCACCGCGCTCGAAGAGCGCCGCTGCGAGATCATCGAGGTCGACACGGATGGCGTGTACTTCGTCGCGCCGCCCGGTGTCGACGACGAGGCGTCCGAGACCGCGCTGATCGAAGAGGTGGGGCGTGTGCTCCCGGCGGGGATCAACCTGGCGCACGACGGTCGCTACGTCGGCATGGTCGCGCTCAAGCAGAAGACCTACTTCCTACTCACCCACGACGGCAAGCTGGTGGCCAAGGGATCGAGCCTGCGCTCGCGGCGCGATGAACGCTTCGCGCGGCGCTTCGTCCAGGAAGCCGCGGTGATGTTGATCGAGCGCACGATCGAGGACGTGAGCGCGCTGTACCTGTCAATCGCGAAGCGCATCCAGGCCGGCGACCTGCCGCTGGACGAATTCGCCCGGCGGGAGAGCATCACGAACAAGACGTTCACCTCTCCGGGACTCAAGCGGCTGGCGAGTGCGGCAAAGGGGACGGCGGTGGGGCAGCAGGTGCGTGTCTATCAGCGCGCCGACGGCAGCTTGGCGCTGACTTCCGAGTTCAAGGGCGATGAAGATCGCGAGTACCTCCTGCGCCGCCTGCATGACATGGCCAAGCGGTTCGAAGTGCTCTGCTCGTCCAAAGGCGAGTTCGACCGCCTCTTCCCGAAGCTCAGGCCGAACTCAGACGCCGACGCGCCCCGCCCGATGCAGCTCTCGCTCTTCGGCTAACCCCAAGTCTCTACACTTCCGGCCCATGCGAGTCGTCCAGTTCACGCGCCACAACGAGCGGCGCGTCGGCGTCGTGCGCGACGGCGACGTGTTCGACGTCACCGACCGCTTCGCCACTGCTCTCGAGCTGCTGATGAGCGGCGGCGACCCTGGTGGCGGTCAGCTGGCTGGGGCGCTCGATGCGCTCAATCACCCCAACTCAATGGGCGCCCGCCTGCGCATCCCGATCAACCCACCCGAAGTGTGGGGCGCCGGCGTGACCTACAAGAAGAGCGCCGAGTTCCGCGACGAGGACACGTCGACCTCGAAGGGGATCTACGACATGGTGTACTCGGCGCCGCGCCCCGAGCTGTTCTACAAGGGCCGCGCCGTGCACTGCGTCGGCCCGAACGAAGCCGGCGGCATCCGTGCCGATTCGAGCTTCACGGCGCCCGAGCCGGAGGTGGCGCTGGTACTGTCGGCGGGGGGCAAGATCCTGGGCTTCACACTGTGCGACGACGTCTCGGCGTGGGACATCGAGCGCGAGAACCCGCTGTACCTGCCCCAGTCCAAGATCTTCCTCGGCTGCGTGGTGCTCGGGCCAACCATCGTGACGCCCGAGGAGCTCGGCGACACGTCCAAGCTGGAGCTGTCGTGCACGATCACGAGAGACGGCAAGAACCTATTCGAGGACAGCGTCGGGCTCGACCGCATCAAGCGGCCATTCGACGAACTGGTGCGCTACTTGCGCCTCAACAACCCCATCCAGGACGGCACGGTCCTCACGACGGGGACGGGCATCATCGTGACACACGAACAGGCGCTGCGCGAAGGCGACGAGGTCGTGCTCAAGTGCGAGCCGATCGGCTCGCTCCGGCACACGATGCGCAAGCTCAGTGAGGACTGGCAGCCGGCGTAGCGGTGGCGTTCTCGGACGACCCATAGTAGGTCGCCCACCACTCGTAGAAGGCCGGGATGCCCCGCTCGGGCGGCCACTGCGGGTCGTAGTTCAGGAGCGCGCGGGCCTTCGAGATATCGGCCACGTAGCGGCTGATCTCCCCCACGCGCATGTCCTGCAAGTCGAGCGTCGGCTCGACCCCCACCGCCTTGGCCGCCAGGCGCGCCGCGTCGACTAAGGTGGTCCCGGCGCCGGTGCCAAGGTTGATCGTCTGCCCCGACAACGACGTCGGGTCGCGCGCGAGCCGGCGGACCGCGGCGTACGTCCCCTCGATCGCGTCGTCGATGTACGTGAAATCGTAGGCCTTCTGCGGTCCGTAGATCGGGATCGGCTCGCCACGCCGCAGGCGGTCGAAAAAGATCGGGAGCATGCGCTCCAGCCGCCCGTAGTTGTCGTAACGACCGTAGACGTTGCTGAAGCGGATGATCACGTGCGGCACGTCGAAGCAGCGCCCATACGCGCGGATGAGCGCCTCCTCGCCGAGCTTGGCGGCGGCGTAGGGACTCGCGGCGCCTTCGATGCGCGCCGCGTCCTCCGGGACGGGAAAGTGGGACTGCTCACCGTACGTCTCACGTGAGCTGCCGAAGATGATCGGCGTCCGGCCCCGCCGGCAGTACTCGAGTACCCCGTGCGTGATCTTGTAGTTGTCGAGCGCGTTCTCGGGCCGCTCAACCGACTCGTGCACCTTTGCCCGCGCCGCGAGGTGAACTACGACATCGGCCGTTCCCCACGCCTCCCCGGTGTGCGGCTCCCGCAGGTCCTGGAGATGAACCGGCACACGCGGCGTCCACTGGTTGGGCGCCACGTCGACGCCGAAGACCTCGTGTCCTTCGTCGAGCACGCGGAGCGCGAGGTTGGTGCCGATCAATCCGCCGGCGCCGGTGATGATGACGCGCATGCGCGGAAAGATGGTGCCAGTTGTCCCCTGGTCAGCCTGTGTTCTGCAGCCCCGCCGCGACGCCGTTGATCGAAAGCGCGGCGAGGCGCGCCCGCTCGTCGTCCTCGGGCGAGTCGCGCAGCTGCTCCAGCAGCGATACCTGCACGAAGCTCAGTGGATCGACGTATGGGTTTCGCAGCTGGATCGACCGTCGGAGCACGGGCGACTCGGCCAGCAGGGCACCGGCGCCGGTAACGCGCAGGATCGCCGCCTCGGTGCGGCGCCACTCTTCTTCCACGGCCCCGAAGACGCGCTCGCGCACGGCCGAGTCTCGGCACAGGCCGGCGTACAACCTGGCGACGGCGCGGTCCGCCTTGCCAAGTCCGAGCTGGGCGTTGTCGACCAGCGACCGAAAGAACGGCCAGGCGCGGTACATCTCTTCCAGCGTCGCCCACCTATGCGGCTCCGGCTCGGCGTAGGCTTGGAACGCTGTCCCGATTCCATACCAGCCGGGGAGTCCGTGGCGGGACTGTGTCCAGCTGAACACCCACGGGATCGCGCGCAGATCCTCGATCCGATCGCTCGACTTGCGCTTCGCCGGACGCGAGCCGATGCGCAGCTCGGCGATCCGGTCGATGGGGGTCGCCTGGTGGAAGTACGCGATGAAGTCCGGGTCGTCGTAGACCAGCGCGCGGTAGGAGCGCAACGCCGAGCCGGAAATGACCTCCATCGCGTCCAGCCATTCGGGGCGCGGCTCCGCCGCCGCCTCGACTCCCAGGCTCGAGCGGATCACCGCGTTGGCCACCTGCTCGAGGTGCCGGTGCGCGATGCGCGGGTTGGCGTAGCGCGCGAAGGCCGCCTCCCCCTGCTCTGTCAGACGCAGCCGACCGTTGAGCGTGCCCGGCGGCTGTCCCAGGATCGCCCGATTGGTCGGGCCGCCGCCCCGCCCAATGGCGCCACCGCGGCCGTGGAACAGCAGGAGGTCGACCCCCGACGCGGCGCACGTGCGCGCGAGCGCGCGCTGCGCGCGGTAGAGCTCCCAATTGGCGGTGACGAAGCCGCCGTCCTTGTCGCTGTCCGAGTAGCCCATCATGACCTGCTGGGCGTTCCCCCACGCTTCCAGCTGACGCCGGTACACCGGCAACGCGAACAGCTCGGCCATCAAGTCGGCGCATCGGTGCAAATCATCGATCGTCTCGAACAGCGGCACGATCTGCAGGCCGCTGCGCGGCGGAACGGACGAAGGGTCGAATAGCCCCGCCTCCTTTGCCAGCAGCAGTGGGACGAGCACGTCGCTCACGCCCGCCGTCATGGAAATGATGTAGACGTCGCACACGTCGCGGCCGTGCTCCGCCTGCGCGCGCGCCGCCAGGTCGAAGACCGCGATCGCCTCTGCCGTCTCGGCCGAAT
>DASTZM010000365.1:0-2527 GCA_035764305.1 Chloroflexota bacterium
TCGCCTCCGGCGTGGAGCGCCTGGGCGCCGGCGATCGCCTCGCCCCGATCGTCGCCGATCTCTCACGCAGCGACGACGCCGAGCGCGCCGCCGCCGAGACCGTGTCGCGCTTCGGCCGCGTCGACGCCACGACGACGCTCGTAGGCGCCGGCTATTCCCAAAAGCCCTTCGCCGAGACGTCACTCGAGGAGCTGCGCCGCGTCGTCGAGGGCAACCTCTACACGACCTACACGCTGTGCCGCGCCGTTGTGCCGCGCATGCTGGCGCAAGGAGAGGGCTACGTCGTGACCGTCGCCGGCGGCAGCGCGCTGGATCCGGGCTACGGCCGCTCGCTCTTCGCCGCCAGCAAGGCCGCGATCGTCGCCCTGACCAAGGGCATCGCCCGCGACCACAAGCAGCAGGGCATCCGCGCCAACTGCCTCGTCGCCGGCGGCATCGCCACCGACGCCGCGCGTCGCTATCTCAGCGCCGAAGACTTCCGCAACGCTTCCACGATGGAAGAGTTCGCCGACGCACTCGTCTACCTCTGCTCCCCCGGCGCCAGCGGCCTGAGCGGCGCCGTGGTAGAGCTGAACGGCCGCGAGGTGGACTAGAGTGCCTGGGCTTCGTGGTGCCACGACCCGATCCGTACCCTACCCACGTGCCGCGTCTACCAAGGATCACCGGGTCCGAGATGGTCGCGGCGCTGCGACGCCTCGGGTGGACACCAGTGCCCGGAAGCAAGGGGAGCCACGTCCAGCTGAAGCATCCGACCCGCGGCGGGCGCGTCACGGTGCCGATCCACAAAGGTCAGACGCTTGGCCCCGGCTTGGTTGCGAGCATCTTGACACAGGCGGGTATCACTGCCGAAGAGTTGATCGGCGTTCTGTAGCATGACCGCCATGAGCGACCGCGATCGCCGTTATACGGTGGTGGTGTTCAAGGATGGCGAGGGCTACTCGGTCCTGGTACCCGCACTGCCGGGGTGCTTCTCGCAGGGAGCTACGCCCGAGGACGCACTGGAGAACGCGCGCGAGGCAGTCCAAGTGCATCTTGCGGGGTTGGAAGCAGACGGTGAGCCAGTTCCCGATGAGGCGCCCAGCGAGCGCCCCAAGATGGCGGTTATCGCCGCGTAGGATTCGACACCCCGCACGGCAGCCCGTCGAACAGCCCCTCCGCACCGTGCGGACGCCACAGCGGGATGGGGCGCTCCGAGAGCGGCGTCGGTGCATCCGACGCGAGGTCGACCTCACCCTCACCCTCGGCCGAGTCGAGGCCCCGCAAGACGACGAGCATGTTGTGGAACGACTGCGCCACCGTGCCTACGATCGGCGCCCCATGCACGACGGCGTCGTGGAAGTTGTGCCACTCGTTGTAGTACCCACCATCGGTGTTCGCGACGACGTGCTCCTCGGCGGCAAGCTTCTCGCCTGAGCCGGACGATCCGGTGGGGCGATGCACCGTGACGGTGCGCGTCGCCTCGCCGAAGTTCCCGGAAAACGTCATCGTCCCCTCGGACCCATAGAGGCGCATGCCCCGCGCCTCATCGCGCGGCACCGGGATCTCCGGGTGGAGCGAGACGTAGCTGCCGATCGCGCCCGAGACGAAGCGCAGGTTGAGCGACAGGTCTGACGGTCCGCCCATCTGCGTGTTGGCGTGCTGCACCAGGCCGTGTACCTTGTGCACGTCGCCGCACAGCAGCCGGATCTGCGACACCATGTGCACGCCGCCGTCCAGGTGGGGCCCGCCCCGGTACTGCGGGCGCTGGCGCCACGGCGTGCTCGAGAACGAGCGCCCGGTGAGATCCGGCACGTACTGCGACACCATGCGCCACGTCATCGTGTGCAGCCGGCCGATGGCGCCGCCTTCGAGCAGCGACCGCGCTAGCCGCAGATCGTCGCGATAGAAAAAGTTCTCCGCGACGAGCAGCCGCTGGTTCGGAAAGCACCTCTCCAGCTCCAGAAAGGCGCGGCCCTGCTCCAGGTCGACACCCGGCGTCTTCTCGCACAGCACGTGCTTGCCCGCCTCCAGCGCGGCGCGCGCCGCGTCGTACAGCAGCGGGATGGGGAGCAGGATCGCCACCGCGTCGACGTCCTTCCGCTCCAACAGCGCGCGGTAATCGGCGTGGTGGGCTCGGCGGTCGGCGCCGGAGTAGGAGACGAAGCGGTCGGCGTTCTTCTGGTCGCGCTCGGCGAACGCGGTGAGGGTGAAGCGGTCCTGTAGCTGGCGCAGCGCGGGCCAGTGCAGCTTCTCCATGGCCAGACCGGTGCCGATGGCGCCGAGGCGGATGGGAGGGGTCGACATAACCGGCGTCTACCATACCGGCCTGATGACGACCGGACCGGCGGCAGCGCCCACACCCGAATCGCTGCGCCTGTGGGACGAAGCAGCGCAGCCGGGCGGCGAGAACGCGGAGGGACTACCGCGCCTCACGCCGTACCTGCTGTCGGGAGACGACACGCGCGCCGCGATCGTGGTCTGCCCCGGAGGCGGCTACGGCATGCGCGCGGCGCACGAGGCCGAGCCCGTGGCACGCTGGCTGAACGAG
>DASTZM010000366.1:0-8410 GCA_035764305.1 Chloroflexota bacterium
CCCCGGCTCAGCCGCCGACATCCCCATCGACGAGGCGTACGTCAAGCTGCAGCACGAGGCGCAGGCGGCGGCGCGCCTGAGGGAGCGGTTTTCCTAGCTAGAGGCCGCCGCGGGGGGCGACGAACTCTTCGACTTCGGAGAGAGTGGGCATCGAGTTGGCGCAGGCGGGGCGGGTGACGACGATGGCGCCGACCGCGTTGGCCATGCGCGCGCTCTTGTGCCAGTCCCACCCCTGCAGCCGGCCGTAGAGCAGGCCGCTGGCAAACGCATCGCCGGCCCCGAGCACGTTGAGGATCTCGACAGGGTAGGCATCGGCGTGCACGACGTCGCCGCCCTGGAGATAGACCGTCGCCCCCTTGGGGCCATGCTTCGCGACCAACGTCCCTAGGCCGGCATCGAGCATCGCCTTGATCGCCGCGCCGGTGTCTCCCGCCACCTGGTAGTTGGAGACCTGCGAGTGCGTCACGGTGATGCGCGTCTCGCCGGCGGCGACCTTGACCTCCTCTTCGCTGCCCATCGCGACGTCGACGAGCGGCAGCGCGCTGCGCACGACGACGCCGAACGCGCGCGGGTCGTGCCACTGATCGGGACGGAAGTCGAGGTCGAGGAACACGGTCTTGCCCTGAGACTTAGCGAGCTCGGCGGCGTACATCGTGGCCGAGCGCGATGGCTCTCTAGAGAGACCGGTGCCTGAGATGAAGAGGGCGCGGCTCTGTGCCACTGGCGCGGCGAGCACGTCGTCGATGGTCAGCTCGATGTCGGCGCAGTTGTCGCGGTAGTAGACCAGCGGGAAACGGTCGGGCGGCTCGATGCCGAGCACCACGGCGCTGGTGCGCTTCCCTGGCTTGCGCGGGACGAAGCGCGTCTCGACGCCTTCCTTCTCTAAGAAGTGCAGGATGAAGTCGCCGACGGGGTCCTGGCCGACGGCGGTGAGGACGGCCGAGGTGATGCCGAGACGGCGCGTGCCGACGCTGACGTTCGTGGGGCACCCCCCGACATAGGCCGCGAAGCTGGAGATGTCGACGAAGGCGGCGCCGACGTCATTGGAGTAGAGGTCAATCGACGAGCGCCCCATGGCGAGGACGTCGTAGGCGCCGTGTGGTGCCTGAGGGATGGTCATCGCGTGATCGCCGCGGGGGGCGCCCAGTTCATGAGGTGGGCGTAGTCGGGATCGACCTGGAAGTTCCAGAGGCGGGTGGGTCCGGCCATAACGTTGAGGTAGTAGCAGTCGTGGCCGGGCGTGGCGGCCACGGGGTGGTAGCCCCGCGGCACGAGCACCAAGTCGCCGTCGCCCGGGGCGACGGGCTCGTCGACCGATCGGTCGGGCGTGTAGACGCGCTGGAGGGCGAAGCCGGTCGGAGGGCTGACGCGGAAGTAGTACGTCTCCTCCAGCAGGCTCTCGGCAGGCGGGGTCTCGGTGTCGTGCTTGTGGGGTGGGAACGAGGACCAGTTGCCCGCGGGGGTGTAGACCTCGACCAGGATCAGGCGCGCGGCGTCGGCGGAGGGCGGCAGGAGGTGCTGGATGTAGCGGTAGGTCTGCCCGGCGCCGCGGTTCTCGGCGGCGATCTGATCCGGGGTGATGACACGCGGGGGGAGGGGAGCGGCGTCCCCGACGGGGGCGGCGGCGATCACGAGCTTCAGCTCGGTCTCGGCACGAACCGCGTACGGCGTGCCAGGCGGAAACAGGACGACGTAGGGCGGGGTCTTGGCCCACACGTCGTCGCGCTCGCCCAGGTGGTCGAAGCGCTGGTCGCCGGCGTGCACGGAGCAGCGGCCTCCGAGGATGACGAGCGCGGTCTCGCTCGCCTGCGTGGCGCGGTCGAGCGTGGCGCCGGCGGGTACGTCGTGCGCGGCGAAGTCGATGTACTCGAGCCCTTCGTCGCCAGGTCCGGCGCTGACGGTCAGGCCGTCGGGCCCGGGGGTCTGTGAGCGCCTCTTGAGGAGCGGCATGTGGCGCGGGCAGGATAGCGGTTCAATCGGGCTCAGCCAGGACAACCGCGGCGGTGGCGACGACGCCCAGCGTCAGCAGCACCCAGAGCGCGGGCTCGTAGGAGGAGAGGACGTCGTGCGCGGCGCCGAGGGCGACAGGGGCGAACGCGTGGGCGAACGTGACGGCGAGCGAGAGCGCGCCGTTGACGGCGCCGAAGCGTGCGGGCCCGTAGCGCGAGGCGACGAGTGTCGCCCGGGCGAGCGTGGCAGCGCCGCGGCTGATCCCGAAGAGCACGATGAAGGCGTAGAGGCCCGGTTCACCGGGGACGCCGAGCAGCGCGAGCAGCGCGAGCGGCTGCGCGCCGAGCGTGGCCGCGACCAGCCAGCGCCGGGGCACGCGCCCCTCCAGCGGGGCGAAGGCGATTCGCCCGAGCAGCTGCGCCGCGCCGACGGCGCCGGTGGCAAGCGCGGCGAGGGTGGGCGGGTACCCGCGCTCGCTGAGGTAGGGGACGAGGTGGATGCCCAAGCCGACCGACGCCAAGCCGTACAGCCAGAAGGCGACCGCGAGCCAGACGAAAGGCGGGTACGTGAGCAGCGAGCGGAACGAGCCGCCCACGGCGGAGCCCGCGGTGGGGGCGGCGAAGCGCGAGGCCGGCTCGAGCGGTGGGTCGGGATCGAGACCAAGGTCTTCGGGCCGCCGCCGAAGGAGCAGCGCGTGCGGGGGGATGGTGGCGACCGCCAGGATGACGGCCAGCGAGACGAGCGCGGCGCGCCAGCCCTGCAGCTCGACCAGCCAGGCGGCGACGGGCAGAAAGATCGTGCTTGCGAGTCCTGCCAGGAGCGTGACGATCATCATCGCCCGTCCACGGCCGCGGTCGAACCAGCGCGCCAGGACGGCGAAGGCGGGGTCGTACAGCGTGCACGCCATGGCGACGCCGATCCCCGTCCACACCAGATAGAAGGGCGGCAGCGAGCGGACGGCGGCCCACGCGAGCAGCAGGAGCGTGCCGAGGATCGAGCCGCCGGTCATCAGCGCGCGCGCGCCGTGCCGGTCGATCCAGCGACCAGCGATCGGCGCGACCAGCCCCGAGACGACGAGCGCGATGGTGAAGGCGCCGCTTAGCTCGGCGCGCGTCCAGCCCAGGTCGGCCTCCATCGGCCGCAGGAAGACCGAGAAGGCGTAGAACAGGATTCCCCACGAGACGGTGGTGGTGGCCCCCAGCGCCCAGGCGATGGTCCAGCCGTAGTAGCGCGCACCGCCAGCCACGGTGGACGGCGTGCGGCTAGACGGTGGCGCCGTCGAAGTCGATCGTCTCCGCGAGCTTGCGCTGGAAGGCCAGGTACTCGTCCTTGGTGAAGCGCGGCTTCGTCTCAGCCAAGATCTGGGTGGCCGCGGCGCCGCCGCCGCACAGCAGGTCCAGGACGGTCATGGCCATCGCCTTGGCGGGGTTGAGGATGGCGAGCGTGGGATCGGCGATGCGGTAGTCGTTGCCGTGGCCCGTCCCCTCGGCGCCGCCCGCATAGGGGTGCAGCGCCGGCATGATGTGCGTCACGTCGCCCATGTCGGTGGAGCCGGTGCGGTGGCCGATCTGCTTGACGTTCTGCTCACCCACCAGCGCGCGCGCGTTCTCCAGGAAGAGTGCGCCCAGGGCTGCGTCGTTCCGCAGCGGAAGGTAGCCGGGCAGCGTCTCGATCACCACGCGCCCACCAACCGCGAGGGCGCCGGCCTTGAGCGCGCGGTCGACCTTGACGTTGGCGTCGGTGATCGCCTCGATGCTCTTACCGCGCACGAAGGTCTCCATGCGCACGTCGGCGGGGACGACGTTCACGATCTCGCCGCCCTTGGTGATGATCGGATGGACGCGAACCGTGTCGGCGTCCTTGAACGTCTCGCGCTGGGCGTGGATGGCCTGCAGCCCGAGCGTGGCGGCGTTGAGGGCGTTAATCCCGCGGTGGGGAGAGCCTCCGGCGTGAGCCGCCTTGCCGTGGTAGCGGATCAGCTTGACGATGCAGCCGTTGCTCGAGTCGCTCATGCCGATCAGCCCGTCGTCTTTGTTGGCGGACGTGTGGGTCATCATGGCCAGGTCGACGTCGTCGAACTCGCCCAGCTTGATCAGCTCGGGCTTGCCTCCCAGGAACTCGAGCTTCCCCTGCCGGGCGAGGTCGTTGCGGTACTCGATCTCGACGTATTCCTCCGCGGGCACGGCCATGAAGGCGACGTTTCCGGCGAGACTGGGAGCGATTCCGGCGTCGACAAAGGCAGCCGCGACGCCGAGCATCATGGCGATCTGGGCGTTGTGGCCGCAGGCGTGCGCCGCACCGGTGGCGGGGTCGGCGTGGGGGTGGTCGCCCACGGCGAGCGAATCGAGCTCCCCGAGCACGGCGACGGTCGGACCGCCGGCGCCGCCGCGGAGAGTGGCCTTCACGCCCGTGATGGCCAGGCCGTCGCGGTGCGGCAAGCCGACGCGGTCGAAGAACTGCGAGACGATCTTCGCGGTGCGGAATTCCTTGAATCCCAGCTCGGGGTGGAGAAAGATGTCCTCGGCGATGGCGGTCAGCTCGCCGGCGCGCCGGTCGATCGCCTCACAGACGGCGAACTTGAGGTCAGCGGCGGTACGCGGTGTGACGGCGGGCGCGGCGGCGGTGGCGGTCATGGAGTGGTCCTTTCCCTCAGAGAGCGGTAGTATGCCCGGCCGTGAAGATCTCTCGGGTTGCCCCATGGCTGGTGAACGTTCCCGCGGGTGACGTGCCCGGCTACCAAGTCGCGCGCCAGTACGTGTTTGTGCAGGTCGACACAGACGAGGGGATCACCGGCTGGGGAGAGATCACCGGAACCGGCGCGATGCCGAACCGGGCGGTCGCGGCGGTCGTGCGCGAGGTGGCGCCCTTCCTAGAGGGGGAAGACCCGTCGCAGATCGAGGCGATCTGGAACAAGGTGTTTCGCACGCTGACGTACGTCGGCACCCGCGGGATCACGAGCTGCGTCGTCAGCGGCGTCGACATCGCGCTGTGGGACATTCGCGGCAAGACGCTGGGGCTGCCGATCTACGAGCTGCTGGGCGGCAAGGTGCGCGAGTCGATCGCCCTCTACACCCACTTCCCCCTAGGCGAGACGCCAGCCGATGCGGCGCGCAACGTCATGGTCCCCGTGAACGACGGGGTCAAGGCGATCAAGACCGATCCGTATCAGCCGGCGCACACGCGGCGCCGGCGGGAGGGCATAGCCGGGACCTACCTGGATGGCGGCATGGATCCGCGAGGAGAGCAGGAGGGAGCGGAGTTCATCGCCGCGATCCGCGAGGCGGTGGGGAGCGACGTGGAGATCCTGATCGACGCGCATGCCATGTTCAATGTGCCGACGGCGATCCGGCTCGCGAACCGGCTGGCGCCATACAACATCACGTGGTTCGAGGAACCAGTGCCGCCCGAGAGCTACCACGCCCTGCGGCAGGTGCGAGAGCAGGTGCAGACGCGCATCTGCGTCGGGGAGCGGCTGCACACTCGGTTCGAATTCCTCCCGGTGCTGGAGCAGCGGCTGGCGGACTTCATCATGCCGGACGTGACGTGGACGGGCGGGATCAGCGAGCTGAAGAAGATCAGCACGATGGCTGAGGCGTACTACGTTCCGGTATCTCCGCACGACGCATCGGGGCCGATCAACGTGCTGGCGGGGGCGCACGTGATGATGACGGTACCGAACTTCTACAAGCTCGAGACGATTCGCTCCAAGATGAGCGCGTACGACGTGTTCATCACGGAGCCGCTCGACACGCGGGACGGGAACCTGCACGTACCCAATAAGCCCGGGCTTGGGCTGGAGATGAACCTGGATTACCTGCGTGGGCACGCGGTAGAAGGGTTTGGAGGGTGACATGAAGTTGAAGCTGGGAACGACCCGGCGGAGCATGCTGCTGGCGGGTGCCGGTAGCGTGCTGGCGGCGTGCGGTGGGGCGCAGGAAGCAGGGGTCTCGCTCAAGGTGAACCAGCCGACGACGGTGGCGTACCTGCTGAACGGGAACAACACGGGGACGGTCACCGACATCACGAAGAAGCTGTACGAGACCGAGTTTCGCGCGCAGAACCCCAACATCACGATCGACTTTCAAGGCTCGGGGTCGAGCGGCGCGGAGCACATCGTGAAGATCACCGCGCTGACGGCGGCGGGGACGCAGCCGGACGCGTTCTACCTCTCGAACAGCGGCGACATGCCGGCGCTGGCCACGAAGAGCGTGGTGCGCGCGGTGGACGATCTGATTCGCGCCGACGGCAGGTTCAAGAAGGACGACTGGTTCGAGGTCCACCTGGGCGCATGGCAGTACCAGAAGAAGCAGATGGGACTGCCCTGGCAGGGCGGGCCGCTGGCCTTCTACTACAACAAGGAGCTACTGGGGGAGGCGGGCGTTGCGGCGCCGAGTGAGGCGACGTGGACCTTTGACGCGTGGCGCGACGCGGGAAACAAGCTGCGCCGCGTCATGACGGTGACCGACACGCCGAAGTGGGCGACCGACGTGGGTGGCCAGTGGCTGCACTGGGTCTACGCGTTCGGCGGCGACGTGTTGGACAAGGACAACAAGAAGTGCATTCTGGACGCCAAGGAGGCGCTGGCCGGACTGCAGCTGATGGCGGACTTCATCCACCGCGATCAGATCGCGCTCAAGCCGCAAGACTTTGGAGGGAAAACGCACGCGCAGCTGTTCATGGAGAAGCGGCTGGCCATGATCGTGATGAACCGCCAGAACGCGTCGGCACAGGGCTTCATCCAGCCCTGGGTGGCGATCACGCAGCTGCCGAAGGGTCCTGCCGGACGGTTCAGCCAGGGGAACATCGACGGCTTCTCGATGGGCAGCCAGACCAAGTCCCCGGCGGCGGCGTGGGAGGCAATGAAGTTCCGGACGGGGGATCCGCTGCGGCGCGAGCTGCTCAAGTCCGGCAACGGCGGCATCCCGGCGCTGAAGACGACGGCGAACAGCCAGGAGTACCTGAACGACAAGCTGCCGGTGGAGTGGAACAAGATGTTCACGTCCACCATGAGCGTGGTGAAGCTGGCGCCGCCCATCCCGGAGTGGTCGGACGTCACCGCCGCCGCGGGGCAATCGATCGACCAGATCAAGAAGGGTGAGGTGTCGCCACAGACCGCGATGAAGGATTTGGCGCCGCGGATCAACGCGCTGCTCACGACGAAGTGACCCGACCCAACATCCTGATCATCCTGCCCGACGAGCTGCGGGCAGACGCGCTGGGGTGTGCGGGCCATCCGGTGTACCGCACACCGCACGTGGACCGTCTGGCGCGGGAAGGCGTGCGCTTCACCAACGCCTACTGCACAGGCCCGCTGTGCATGCCGGCGCGCGCCTCGATGATCTCCGGGCTCTATCCGCACAACCACGGGGTGCAGGAGAATGCGGGGTCGCTGCCGGCGGATGACGAGTCGTACGCCCGGCTGCTGCGCGACGCGGGGTACGCCACGGCGTACGTCGGGAAGACGCACTTCGGCTCGGACGCGCCGGGCAGGGACTTTGTCGCGCACGAGGCGTTCGTGCGGCAGCGCGGGTTTGATTACATCCACCAGATCCCTGGACCGGCGGCGCTGACCAAGACCGACAACCACCTGACGCGCCGCTGGGCGGAGCGGGGGCTGCTGGAGAAGTACCGGGAGGACTACCGGCGCCGCGCGGCCGACGGCGGCGCGGGAGCATGGGCCAGCCCGCTGCCGCTGGAGGAGTTCGCCGACAGCTACGTCGGCGCGAAGGCCGAGGAATGGCTGCGCGGCTACGACGACCACCGTCCCTTCCTTTTCGTAGTGGGGTTCGGCGGACCGCACCCGCCGTTTGACGCGCCCGAGCCGTACGCGTCGATGTACGACCCGGCGGCGATTCCGGACCCGATCCCGCCGGAGAAGGTGCCAGACGACTGGGAGCGGAGAGCGCAGATCGCCAAGGAGCGGATGGCGAACTACGGCGGGAAGATCTCGCTGATCGACGACCGGGTGGGGCGCATTCTGGCCATCCTGGACGAGCGCGGCTGGACTGAGAACACGCTCGTGATCTTCCTTTCGGATCACGGAGAGATGGGCGGCGACCACGGGCGCTACCACAAGAGCGTCTTCTTCGAGGGGGCAGCGCGCATCCCGTTCATCGTGCGGTGGACGGCGGCGCTCCCGGCGGGCACGAGGGTGGACGCGCCGATCGAGCAGCTTGACCTGTTCGCGACGGTGGTGGAGGCGGGGGGCGCGCCGCCGTCGGCCCGAGCGTTCGCGCGGTCACTCCTGCCGCTCGCGCGGGGGGACGGGGACGCGCCGGCGCGTGACGCGGTCTTCTCCGAGCTAAAACGGCAGATTATGATCCGCACCCAGCGCCACAAGTACGTGGTCGACGCAGAAGGGGCAGGTCTTCAGCTGTTCGACCTGCGAGAGGACCCCACCGAGCGGCGGAATCTGGTGGGCCACGCCGGCACCGAGACGTTGGAGCGCGAGCTACGTGAT
>DASTZM010000367.1:0-6169 GCA_035764305.1 Chloroflexota bacterium
GAGCTGTTCGGTCAGGCGGCGGTGCAGTTCCTGGAGGGGTATGACCGGACGGATCCGTTCTTTCACTACTTAGCCTTCACGGCGCCGCACGACCCGCGCACGCCGCCGGCGGAGTATCGGGCGCTCTATCCGGACGCGCAGATGCCCGTGCCGCCCAACTTCGTCGCGGGGCACCCCTTCGACAACGGAGACCTGCGCACGCGCGACGAGGCGCTGGCGCCGTGGCCGCGCACGCGCGAGGTCGTCCAGCAGCACACCGCCGACTACTACGGGATGATCACGCACCTTGACGCCTGGATCGGGAGGATCCTGGAGACCCTCGACGCGACCGGGCTCGCGGACAACACGATCGTGGTGTACACCGCGGACCACGGCCTGGCGGTGGGGCAGCACGGTTTGTTCGGCAAGCAGAACGTCTACGAGCCGTCCGCGCGTGTCCCGTGCATCGTGCGGGCGCCGGGCATCGGCGGCGGGAGGCGAGTGACGGCGCTGACGCAGACGCCGGACCTCCATCCGACGCTGTGCGAGCTGACGGGCGTACCGCGCGCCGAGACGGTCGAGACGCGCAGTCTGGTGCCGCTGCTGCACGGCGTGACCGACACCCACCGGCCGGTGGTGTGCCAGGTGTACAAGGACGTGCAGCGCCTGGTTACCGACGGCGAGTGGAAGCTGATCCGCTACTACGCGTCGGGAGAGCGGCCAGGGATCGGAGTCGACGGGATCCAGCTCTTTCACCTGCGAGATGATCCATGGGAGCTGCACGACCGATCCGCCGACGCCGCCTGCGGGCCGCACCTGCGGCGGCTGGCGGCGGCGCTGGAGCAGTGGCAGCGCGAGGTCGAGGATCCGCTGGACGGGACCTCTGTCCTCCTCGCGCCACCACTCGGCGGCGTAGGCGACCGGGCCTAGAAGATCACGCTGAGCTGCTTCAGGCTGTGCTTGTCCAGCCGCGTGATGTCCGGGACGCGGAAGCGGTTGGTGTCGATGTCGACCAGCAGCAGCTCGTTCGCCGCGCGCCACTGGACCGTGTCGGCGCTCCAGCGGATGACCAGGTCGCGCTGACCACGGTCGGTCTCGACGTCCCAGAACATCGTGCGGTAGTCCTGGTCGATCTTGTTGATGCGCTCGATGACCGCGACGCGGTAGTAGCGCTCTAGCTCTTCCTGAACGAGTCCGATGGACTCCGGATCGAGCTGAGTCGGGTCTTCGATCAAGCAGACCTCCTTGTTCTTTGCGTCGAGCACGTTGACCCAGTGGCTGTCTTCGCTGATCGGAAAGGCGCGCACGACCTTGGCGCGCAGGACGGACTTGACGCCGTCAACGGTGCAGCGCAGAACGCCGTGGGGGCCGCGGAACAGGCGCACCTTGCTCGGGTCGGTGGCGCCGACGACGGAGAGGGTTGATTGCTGGACGAGGTCCTTGAGGGCCACGTCCATCTCGGAGTGTGTCTCAGTAGGCTCGGCAACTGTGGTGGTCACGTAGGAATCCTTTGACGTTAGGCAGAGACGGCTTCTCTGAGCTTGTTGACTTGTGTCTGCATGTCGACGAGCTTCCAGTACACGCCGTGGCGCGCCAGAAGCTCCTCGTGCGAGCCGACCTCGACGATCTTGCCTTCTTCGAAGACGACCAGCCGGTCGGCGTTGCGCAGCGTCGACAGGCGGTGGGCGATCGCGAACGTCGTGCGCCCGCTGATCAGGCGCTGCAGAGCCTCCTGGATGGCCTTCTCGGTCTCGGTGTCGACCGAGGCGGTCGCCTCGTCCAGGATGAGGATGCGCGGATCGCGCAGGATGGCGCGTGCGATCGAGATGCGCTGCTTCTCGCCAACCGACAGGCGCGTGCCCTTCTCGCCGACGTGCGTGTCGTAGCCGTCGGGCTTGCCGACGATGAACTCGTGCGCGTTGGCGGCGCGCGCAGCGGCGATGACCTGGCGCTCGGTGGCGTCGGGACGCGCGTACCGGATGTTCTCGGCGATCGTGCCGTTGAACAGGAACGGCTCCTGTAGCACGACGCCGACCTGTTCGCGCAGGCTGTGCAGCGAGACGTCCTTCACGTTGTGTCCGTCGACGAACACCTCGCCGTGGTCGGCTTCGTAGAAGCGGCAGATCAGGTTGATGAAGGTCGACTTCCCGGCGCCGCTCTTGCCCACCAGGCCGATCATCTCGCCGGGCTGCACGTGCAGCGCCACGTCCTTCAGGACGGGCTTGGCCTTGTCGTAGCCGAAGGTCACGTCGCGGAACTCGACCTCGCCGCGGATGTGCTCGATGGTGACGGTCTTGCCGTCGTCGTCGTAGCGCTCGCTCGGCGTGTCGATGACGTCGAACATGCGCTCGGCGCCGGCCAGCGCGCGGCTCATCCACTGGTAGACCTGGTTGAACCACTGCAGCGGACCGTAGAGCAGCCAGAGGTAGCCGACGAAGGCGACGATCTCGCCCAGCGTCATGCCTCCCTCGATGACCTGTCTGCCTCCGACGATCCAGGCGAGGTACACACCCGTCCCGGTGACGAAGTTGAGCAGCGCGAACGAACTGCCCCAGACGCGCCCCTCGCGGATGGTGATGTCGGTCAGGTCTTTGTTGCGCTGCTGGAAGCGAGAGATCTCGGCCTCTTCCTGGTGGAAGGCCTTGGCCACGCGGATGCCGGCGAGCGATTCGCCGAGGTGCGCGTTGAACTGCGCCCACGAGTGGGACCAGCGCGCCCAGATCTGGCGCATCCGTGCGAACAGCAGACCGCCGCCAAGGATCACGAACGGTGCGGGGATCAGCACCCACAGCGTCAGCCACCAGTTCATCGAGAACAGGATCGCGACGATGCCGATGATCATCAGGCTGTTGGTGACGAGGTAGGGCAGCCCGTTCATCAGGAAGTAGTTGAGGCTGTCTGTGTCTCGAGTGACGAGCGACATGAGCGCGCCCTGCTCCCGACGGTTGTGGAACGTGAGCGAGAGGCGCTCGAGCGCGCGGTAGAGGTCGCTGCGCATGGCCATCGTGACACGCGTACCGAGCACGGCGGCGAGCCACGAGCCGGCGATGTCGAGCAGCGTGGTCGCGAGCCCGGCGCCGGCGACGCCGAGCACGAGCATCACCAGGAACCCGTAGTCGCCGTAGTGCGGCTTCGTCTCGGCGGGTCCGGTCAGGACGCCGTCGATGATCAGCTTCTGGAGGTACGGCGGCACGATCTGCACGACTGTCTTGCCCGCGGTGCACACCGCGAGCACCAGCGACAGCCCGACCATCGGCCGGAGATACCGCATGATGCGCAGCAGGATGGCCGACTTGCGCACGCAACGCGCGCACGTGGCGTCCTTATCGACGAGCCGCCGGCCGCAGCGCGGGCAGCGGATGCGCGGCACGTCGTCCGCGACGGCGAACGGGTTGCCCTTGGCGAGCTGCTGAAGCGCGCGCGCGACCTCCGAGAACTTGTGCCCGAAGGTGCTGGAGTATTCGGCCACCGGGATGGGCACGTTGCCGGCGTAGACCTCCAGCCGGCCGCCGCCGACGTGGGGCTCGGTCCTGGCTTCGGTGACGTCGGCCAGCGCGATCTCCAGAGCGGGGCCTTCGCCGGCGCGGCCAGCCAGGTCGGCGGCGCGCGCGGCGTCCCCGGCATCGGGCACGCGAAAGACGCGCCGATCGGTGATGACCACCCAGTCGCGGCCGTAGCGGCCGTCCGACGTGACATCGGTCGCGACGGTGAGCAGGAGCGCTTCGCCCTCCTGCAGCTGGGATTGGATGCGCTGCGACGTGGCGACGTTGGGCGTATCGGCAACGGGCATGGGGCCTCCCTGATGGCACGAGCAGCGGGACGCTGCTGGTGAGGGTGACGACGACGTATGGGCGGTGGGCGGGCGATACCGCCGGGGTGGGCGGACTCGGGTGGTCCGCGAGCGGGAGACGATCGAGGGGCCGCCGGCTGCGGGCGGCGTGCACTACGGCGTGATGCCTAGCAGCGGAGTGAGGAGATCGTCATAGATGTCGTCCTATCTGTGTTGACGGAGACCGAGGGTTCCACTCTAGCACTCGGCGCGGGCGGGGGCAAGTGTGCAGCGTGTACTACGCTACGCGCTTATGCGAGTGGTGATCGTCGGCGCGGGTGCTTTGGGCACGTGCTATGCCGCGCTGCTGGCGCGGGCGGGGGCGAAGGTGGCGGCGCTGGTACGGGCTGAGCGGCGCGACGCCTACGGCGAGACGCTGCGCGTAAGCGGCCTGATCGACGCCGACGCGCCCGTGCGCGTCATCACGTCCGGGAAAGGCATCGATAGGGCCGACTACCTGATCCTGGCAACCAAGGCGCGCGACACCGCCGGCGCACTCTCCGCGCTGGATGGGCTCGAGGTGGATACGGCGCTCTCGCTGCAAAACGGACTCGACAAGAACGTCGCGTTGATCGAGCGGTACGGAAAGGATCGGGTGATCGCGGCCGCGTGTTCGGTGGGAGCGTCACTGCCCGAGCCCGGCCACGCGCGGCTGACGATGAACGTCGCGACGTGGCTGGGGGAGCCCCAGGGCGAGCCGACGGAGCGCATCGTGCGTCTCGTTGCCGCGTTGCGCGCGGCGGGGTTCCCCTCGCACAGCGTGCGCAACGGCTCGGCCGTGGAGTGGTTCAAGCTGTGTTTCTTGATTCCCGGCGCGGTCGTAACCGCGCTCTCGCGGCGCACGTACAGAGATATGTGTCTGCATCCGGAGCTGGCGCCGCTGTGGGTCGCGCTGATGCGCGAGACGTACTCCGTCCCGCGCGCGCTCGGAGTGCCACTCGAGACGCCTCCCGCGTCGCCGTGGAAGGTGATGGACTGGCTCGACCAGCCCGACGACGTCGCGGTGGCCGGGCTGAACGAGATTGGACGCAGCACCGCACCCGAGATGCGGCCCTCGATGGCGCAGGACGTGCTGGCCGGGCGACGCACCGAGGCGGAAGAGGTGCTGGCGCCGCTGATTCGCGAAGCGATGCGGGCGGGTGTGGCCGTGCCAAGAGTAGAGGCCGCGTATCAGCTGATACGCGGCCTCGAGGAGACGTTCTGAGCGCGCAGCGCTCGAGACGCTACCTACTCAGCTCGGTATTCGCCGCCTGGACGGCCTTGCTCGTGGCGTCGGCGACACTGGTCTGGCCCTTGAAGAACTTGTCCAGCTCCGCTGCGATCGCCGTGAGCGTCGCGGTGTAGCGGAAGTTCGCCGGCAGACGGAGCGACCCCGCGCCGTTCGGGTAGGCCTTGATGATCGTCGAGTAGATGTGGCCGCGCTCCTTGAGGAGCTTGGCGTCGTTCCACACGTCGGTCCGGCCGCCCGGGCTGCCCGCACCGCCGAAGACCTGCTCGACGCCGTTGTCCTTGTCGGTCACGAACTTGAGCCACTGCCAGACCGAATCGACCTTGTCGAGCTTGGTGATGCCCATGCCCGATCCCGACGCCTGAGTGCCACGCCGCCCGCTTGGCGCCTTGGGGAAGAGGGCGATGCCGACGGGGAACTTGACTTCCTCCTGGCCGGGCTTGTTGTACTCGGCAACCAGGCCGGGTGTGGTGGCGTGCATGCCGAGCTTGCCCTGGGCGAAGAGCCCGCGGCTGCCGGTCAGGTTGAGCGGCGCGCCACTCACCACCCGGAACATGTCGTCGATTACCTGCGCCTTCGTCTGCACCCCGTAGATCCAGTCGAACGCGGCGCGCGCCTCCGCCGAATCGATCAGGCACTTCTTGCCGGCCTCGTCGAGGAACTCGCCGCCGAACTGGCGAACCCAGAAGGCGCCGAACTCGGGGAAACCGTAGGACGGCCAGTAGCCCCAGATGTCCTGATCCTTCTTGGTGATCTTGCGCGCCGCCTCGAGCATCTCGTCGTGCGTCCAGCTCCCGTCGTCGGGGACCTTCACGCCGGCGGCGTCCGTCAGGTTCTTGTTGTAGTAGAGGACGTTGGTGCCGTAGTGCGTGTGGGTCGGCAGCGCATACAGCTTGCCGTTGACCGTCAGCGCATCGAGGAAGGCCTTGAAGTACGGCTTGATGTCGAACTTCGAGTCCTTCTTAATCAGGTCGTCGAGCGGCTTGAAGACGCCCTTGCTGGCGCTCTCGCGTCCACCCGAGCCGTCGGCGACGACGCCGAACCACGAGGCATCGGGCAGCTGCGCGCCGGCCGCCATGACGGTCAGCTTCGCGGTGACGTCGGGCGTGGCGTCGACGAAGCTGACGGTGATG
>DASTZM010000368.1:0-5905 GCA_035764305.1 Chloroflexota bacterium
CCGCGATCGTCTACCGCGGCGTCGCGTACAGCAGCACCGACGCGTAATGCAGCCCGCTGCCCGCCAGCACCATCACGTGCCACGCCGCGTGCGCCCACGCCGCCCGGAGAAGGAAGAACACCACCCCCGCCGAGTAGCACAGTCCGCCCGCCGCCAGCAGCACCAGCCCGCCCGGCTCCATCGCCGCCATGAACGGCTTGATCGCCAGCACGATCAGCCACCCCATCCCGATGTACACCGGCAGCGACACCGCGTCACCCCGCAGCGCGCGGATCCGCAGTGCCGTCTTCGACAGCACCCCCAGCAGCGCCAGCCCCCACACCGTCACCAGCAACGCCGTTCCCGTCACCCCCCGCAGCGCCGTCGTCATGAACGGCGTATACGTCCCCGCGATCAACCCGTACACGCACGAGTGGTCCAGCCACAGAAACACGTTCTTCAGCCGCGGCGACCACGCCCCGTGGTACAGCGTCGACGCGGCGTACACCGCCACCAGCGACAGCCCGTACACCGCGACCGACACCGTGTACCCCGCATCCCCGTAGCCCAGCGCCCGCCACAGCAGGACCACCAGCCCCGCCACCGCCAGCGGCACCCCCGCGCCGTGCGTCAGCGCGTTCACGATCTCCTGTCGGCCCGTGCCGCGCCATCCCCGCCACGCCGCTGCCACCGCTGTGAATAGTCGAATCGCCTTTCCCCTTCGAAGACTTGACAATAGCAGCGCCCGTGCCGCATCCCTGTATCAGCCCGGTACCAGCTCGGACACAAGCGACTGTGATATGCTCTGGGTGCAGACAGACGCGCCGGGCAACGGCGCGCGCGCGCGGTACACACCGTGCACGTACTCTTGACGCCGGTCCGGACCACACCGCGAAGTAGTCCGCTCGGCCGTCAGCACGCTCCCTCTCGTCGGTTCTGACCTTTCACAGGTCCGCTCCCCGGGTCGCACGGGCTGTCGGATCACCAACGCGCCGTCAGCGCACGGCGCACAAGAAAGGCACAGACACATGCAGGGTTCCATCGTTCGACTCGTACGCGACCGCGGCTTCGGCTTCATTAAGGCCGAAAACGGTCAGGAGGTCTTCTTCCACGCCACGGGCGTCACCGGCAGCACGCCATACGACAACCTGACCGAGGGGCAGACCGTGAGCTACGAGAAGCAGCAGGACCAGCGCGGCCGCGGTGAGCGCGCCGTCAACGTCCAGGCCGTCTAGCCTCGCCGGCGCCCGACAGGGCGCCACGTACGACACGGCCCCGGGGCCGGGCGCACCACTGCGCCCGGCCCCGGTCGCCGTCTATGCACCCTCGACAACCCCACACCCGCCGACACCCCAGGAGTTCCACCGATGCCCGACAAACGCTTCCGCCCGCGTCGCCTGCCGAAGACCGAGCGTCGTGACTCCCGCGCCGGCACGCTCAAGATGCAGCGCGCCGCCGTCCCCCATCCCGGCGAGTCGCTGACTCTGCGCCCCGCGCCCTCAGACGGCGGCTCCGAGCGCTGGGAGCTCACCTGCCGCGACGGGTGGGACTGGCAAGTCGCCCCCGCGTCGCAAAACGCCGGCGGCAACGGCCGCCCGACCGTCTGGGTCCGCACCGCCATCCTCACCGGCGAGCAAGCCGCCGTTGTCCGCCAGTGGCTCGACCGCATCGGCGACCCCGCCACCTGGTGGGCCGTCAGCCGTGCCCTCCAAGAGCCCGACAGCGCACCCAACGTCGCCCCCGCTCTCCGCGAGCACCCCTGGCTCCAGACCGTCCTCCCCGCCGTCCTCGAGGCCTCGACCGAAGGCGCTCCTCCTCCGCCGCCCGCCCCGCGCTCCTAGCGCGCTGCGCGCCGCACACGCGGCGCCACCCGACCACTAGCTACATCTACGCGCGGCCGCTTTGTCGGTCCCGCCCACACGAGATTCACCAAATGACCCAACCTGCCGCCGCGTCCTTCGACGCCTTCGATCTCTCCGCGCCCGTCACGCGCGCTCTCGCTGAGCTCGGCTTCGACGTGCCGACGCCGATTCAGCGCGAGGCCGTTCCGCCGCTGCTCGCCGGACGCGACGTCGTCGCCCAGGCGCAGACCGGCACCGGCAAGACCGCCGCCTTTGGCATCCCCATCGTCGAGCGCGCCGAGCCCCGGCTCGCCCAGCCGCAGGTCCTCATCCTCGCTCCCACCCGCGAGCTCGCCGTGCAGGTCGCCGGCGCCATCTTCGAGCTCGGCAAGCACCGCGGCCTGCGCGTCCTCCCCGTCTACGGCGGTCAGCCCTACGATCGACAGCTGCGCGGCCTGCGCAACGGCGCGCACGTCGTCGTCGGTACCCCCGGCCGGATCCTCGACCACCTGCGCCGCGGCTCGCTCGACCTCGCCAAGGTCGGTCTCGCCGTCCTCGACGAGGCCGACGAGATGCTCAACATGGGTTTCCTCGAGGACATGGAGGCCATCCTCGCCGCCCTGCGTGAAGCCCGCGGCGAAGCCGAAGCAGCCCAGATCGCCCTCTTCTCCGCCACCATTCCCCCCCGCATCCGCGATCTCGCCCAGAAGTTCATGCGCGACGCCGTGCGGATCGACGTAACGACCGGGCAGGTCACCGTCCCCCAGGTCGAGCAGGTCGCCTACGAGATCGGCGGCCTCACCAAGCACGACGCGCTCGCCCGCGTCCTCGACGCCGAGGATCCCGACTCCGCCATCGTCTTCTGCGCCACGCGCCGCAACGTCGACGAGGTCTCCGACCGCCTCGCGGCCCGCGGCCACCGCGTCGCCTCCATCCACGGCGACGTCGCCCAGCGCGAGCGCGAGCGCGTCATGCGCGCCTTCCGTGACGGACAGACCGACGTGCTCGTCGCCACCGACGTCGCCGCGCGCGGCCTCGACGTCGAGAGCGTCACCCACGTCATCAACTTCGACATCCCCTGGGATGCCGAGTCCTACGTCCACCGTATCGGCCGCACCGCCCGCGCCGGCCGCGCCGGCGACGCCATCACCCTCGTCACGCCGCGCGAGCACCGCGCCCTACGCATGATCGAGCACGTCCTCCAGACCCCCATCGCCCGCAAGCGCCTCCCCAGCACGTCCGACGTCGCCGCGCGCCGCCGCGCCGCCGCCAAAGACACCCTCATGCACGCCATCGCCGAGGGCGACCTCGACGCCTACCGCGGCCTCGCCGCTGAGCTCGGCAACACCCACGACCCGCTCGAGGTCGCCGCCGCCGCGCTCCGCCTCTGGGACCGCGCCCGCAGCGAGGTCGGCCCTCGCGGCCCCCTATCCTTAGTCGCCGGGTGATCCCGCCAGACGTCCGCGAGTTCCTCGAAGAGCCCCACTACGCCGTGATGGCCACCATCAACCGGCACGGCACGCCCCAGCTCACCGTCATGTGGTACGCCCTCCACCCCACCGAGGACGTCATCCTCCTCAACAGCTCCCACCACCTCCTCAAGGTCAAGAACCTCCGCCGCGACCCCCGCATGTCACTCTGCATCGAGGACGGCATGCGCTACGTCACCCTCGAAGGCATCGCCGAGCTGATCGAGGACCGCGCCCTACAGGAGCGCGACGTCAACGACCACATCGCCCCCCGCTACATCGGCCAGCGCCTCGGCTCCCACCGCTGGGAGCGCATCCAACGCTCCCCCCGTATCGGCATCCGCTTCCACATCCAGAACCACCACGCCCGGGGCCTCTAGCCCCGCGCTGCCGAGCTAGTACGCGCGCGCCGCTAGTACGCGCTCTCCGTCAGTGCGCGTCCGTGCTCGGGCATCATCGCCCCCGCGATCGGCAGGCGCAGCTCGCGCGTCGCACCGCCGAAGGCGAGCACCACCCGCAGCCACGCCGGCGCGCCCTCCACCGGTTCCGTCCGCACCCCCAGCACGCCGCCCCCGTCCGCCGCACCGCGCCAGCGCGCGCGCTGCGACACCACCAGCCCCACCATCAGGCTGCGCAGCTCCGTCACCGCGCGGGACGTCGGCCCGCTCACCAGCGGCGCCCCCTCCGCCCCCGCCGCATCCAGCCGCACCCCCAGCGCCTGCTCCACCAGCGCCCCTGCCCGCCGCGCCACGTCCGCTACCTCACTCAGCCCCTTGTCGGTGCCCAGGGAGGGACCCGCCTCGAAGGAAGTCCGCATCAACCGCTCGCCGTAAGGTGAAAGCATCGCTCAGCCATTCACACTACCCCTCCCGGCCGGCGCCGAACAGCCTGCACTCCCCCATTTCGCGTACGGGTTTTCCCGCCCTGCACCCCGCCAACCGGCCCGACCGTCGCGCCGGCGCTCTCGCCCGTTACCCGCCGCTCACCGCCCCTTCCAGCGATCCAGCAGCTCCTGCACCTTCCGCGCGCCTCCTTCCAGCGCCTCCCGCGGGCTCGCCCCGCCGTTCAGCACGCTCGCCTGAATCTCCGCGCTGATCGGCTGGATCTCGAACGCCGCCGGATGCACCGCTGGCACACGCTGGCTGTACGCCACCACCTCCACCTGCAGCTTCCGGAACGCGTCGTTCTTCGCGTACAGCGGACTGACCGACGCTTCCTTCGTAGTCGGCAGGCGGTCGAACGCGTCGTTCCATCTCGCCAGCGTCTCCGACATGAAGTGGTGCTCCATGAACCGCCACGCCGCGTCCTGCCGCTTGCTCCCGGACGTCATCACCAGGCTGAACCCGCCCCGCACGCTCGTCCGCTTCCCCGTCGCCGCCTTCGGCATGTGCCCCACCCCAAACCGCACGTCCTTGTACTGGTTCAACAGCAGCACCCGCGCGGCGCTCGTCTCCGTCAAGTGCGCCACCTTGTTCACCAGGAACGCCGACCCCTGCCCGTTCGGCGCCCCCACGCTCGCCGGGAACGGTGTGATCGCGCTCATCCCACCCTGGATCGACGCCAGCCGCTGCATCCACTCCAGCGCCCGGATCCCCGTGTCGTCCGTGAACGCCGCCTTCGCCCCGTCGTCCGACAGGAACTTGCCGCCCAGCGCCCAGTGCCACGCCTGCCAGAAGAACTGCCCCGTCGTGTGGATCGTCGGGTGGTAGCCCAGCACGCTAATCGTCGATCCGTCCCGGCG
Organism: Chloroflexota bacterium; assembly: GCA_035764305.1. Lineage (GTDB taxonomy): Bacteria > Chloroflexota > UBA11872 > UBA12225 > UBA12225 > DASTZM01. The sequence goes on from DASTZM010000368.1 coordinate 5,031, forward strand.
CAGCGTGCGCGTGATGTTCGTCGCCAGCTCCTCCCACGTGTCCGGCGGCTTCTCCGGGTCCAGCCCCGACGCCGCGTACAGCTCCTTGTTCCAGTACAGCACCCGCGTGTCGGCCGAGTGATAGAGCGCGTACGTCTTCCCCTTCCAGCTCCCCTCCTCCAGCGCGTTCGGCAGGAACTTGTCCGCCTTGATCACCTTGGAGCCCTTCATCCGCTCGTCCAGCGCCCGCACCACTCCATCCAGCCCCCACGCCGCCATCGTCCCCGCTCGCCCCGTCGAGTACAGGTCCGGCGGTTCGCCTCCCGCTACCGCGGCCAGGAACTTCTCCTCCGGCGTCGCGAACCCTGTGCTTCCCCCCGCCACGATCCGCACCGCCTCCACCGTCACCCCCGGGTTCTTCTCCTCGAACTCCCGCCGGAACGGCGCCGCCGCGTCACCCTCCCAGTGCCCCCCATCATTCGTCGCGCCCCACACGCTGACCTTGCCCGGCGTCAGCGCCCCGCCCGCCGCCGGCGTACCCGCGCTCTCGCCGCCGCACGCCGAGAGAGCGACCGACAGCGCCGCCGGCAGCACTGCGCTCCCGGCCCACAGGACCCGCCGCCGTGTCGGCTCGGCCCCCACCATCCGCATCGCGTTACTCCCTGATCTCGTCCAGCAGCCGCTGCAGCTCGTCGTCCCCCTGGAACGACCCACCCCCGCGCTTGTACGCCGCCAGGTTCAGGTCCTTCAGCGTGTACGTCCACTCGTGGCGCATCGCATTCCGCACCGACTCCCCCCAGCTCTCCATCCGCGCCTTCTCGTCCGGCGGCAGGTTCTCCACCCACGTCGGGAACTGCGCGTTCGTCCGCCCCGGCCCACGCGCGTCGTCCCCCTCC
>DASTZM010000369.1:0-12164 GCA_035764305.1 Chloroflexota bacterium
GGGACTCAGCGGTGCTGCCGAGCGGGAAGGAGGTGTGGATCGGGCAGCTGGCGGAGAAGGAGAAGGGGCTGTACGCGGCGATGGACGCGGAGTGGAAGTACGTGTACTCCGCGCCGGATGACGCGGAGTACCTGATCCACCGGGGCGAAGGGGAGGGGCCGGCGTGTGACGCGCGCGAGTGTGAGGATCACGTGGGAGAGGCGGGGGCGCGGGGGGTGCTGGAGCGGCTGCGCGGGGCGCTTCAGGAGCGGTTGCGGCGGGACGGGTACACGGAGCCTCTGGCGCCGGGCGAGTCGCACGGGTGGAGGCGTTATCCGGCGCCGAAGCTGGCGTGGGAGCCGCTGGACGAGATGGAGGATAGGAGCACGGTGGCGCGGGGGTGGCAGTACGCGCGGTGGAACAAGGGCGGGGAGCTTGACCGGCGGGTCGATCCCGCGAAGGGCGCTTACGGCTTCGGGGTCTGAAGACGGGCCAGCCGTAAGAACTCCGCGGCTGGGGCGGCACGGCCGGTGAGGGCGAGGTCGGCCAGGATTTCCCCAACGACGCTGGCGAACTTGAAGCCGTGGCCCGAGCAGGCGGAGGCGAAGACGACTTGCGGGTGGGCCGGGTGCGAGTCGATGACGAAGTGGCCGTCCGGTGTGAGCGTATAGAGACAGACCAGACTGGACTCGACCGGACCGTCCAGACGGGGGATGTGAGCGCGCACGAACTGGCGGACCGGCGCCTCGTCCTCCTGGCGGACCTCGCGGTCAATCGTGTCAGGATCGCCGTACTGGCCCGTGTGGTGCAGCGCCACTTTGACGCCGCGCTGGCGCACGTGCGGCAGCCCGTAGAAGTGGCCCTGTGGCGTCTCCCAGATGAAGATAGGGAAGGCCGGCGCGCTGAAGCGCTGCAGACCGGGTGGGCGCAGCCAGAAGACGACGTTACGCTCGACGCGCAGCGGCAGGGGGACCGCTGGCCCCAGCAGGCGCGGCATCCACGCGCCGGCGGTAAGGACCAGCTTCGCTGCGCGGAACACGTGGCGCTCCGTCACGACCCTGACGCCGTCGCCGTCGGGATCCCAGCGAAGGAGCGGCTCGCTGTGGCGCAGCTCGGCGCCGCGCGCAGCTGCGAGTGTCTGGTGCGCCGCGATGCACCTCTCGGGGAACAGAATCCCCGCCTGCGGCTCGAAGAGCGCGCTGTCGCCGTCAGCGGGTCTGAGCTCGCGGAACGAGCGGCGCACCTCCGCAGCGCCGAGCAGGTGGTGCGCCAGGCGGTGCTCGCGCGCGCTGCGGGTCGCGCCGGCAACCAGCTCCCCGTTGGGCGGGCCAATGTAGATGCCACCGGTGACCAGAAAGAGCGTCTCCCCGACCTCCGTCTGCGCCTCCTGCCAGAGCTGATATGCGCGGCGCAGGAGTGGCACGTAGTCCGGGTGCTCGAAGTACGACAGGCGGATGATGCGCGTCTCGCCGTGTGACGAGCCGTTGGTGTGCCCCGGCGCGAACGCGTCCAGGCCGAGCACGCGCGCACCGCGCTGCGCGAGGTGGTACGCGGCGGAACTGCCCATGGCGCCGAGGCCGGCGACGATGACGTCGTAGGGGCCGCTGGAGGGCGCCACGATCGCTATGCCTCGATCAGCGACTTGGCGCCGCACCCGCGAGCGTCGACGGGACGCGCGGCGTCGTCAGCAGCTCGCGAAAGAGAGCCCAGCGGCGGTCGGGGTGGGCATCGTCTCCGCCGAGGCGCTCGATGTGCTGGCGCACGAGGTCTTCTCCCAGCGTGTAGTTGACGACGTAGGAGCGGTAGCGGTCGACGAAGCGCACGCGCTGCTCGGCGCGTACACGCTCCATCAGCATGTAGCGCACGTACCAGTCGACGGCGGTGTCTGCGGACATGGCGCCGTCCAGGTAGCGCCGCGCGATCTCGTTGCCCGCGCGGTCGAGCTGCCCGCTCAGGCGCAGGACGCGCTCGTACGGCTCGACCTCCGCGGGATCGAACCCGGCCAGCGGGAAGAGCGCGTCGCGCAGGAACGACAGCTTCTCGCCGCCGGGAAAGGCGACGTCGGGCGCGACGTTAGCGGTGCCTTCGGCGATCAGCGACTGGGGTGAGCTGAGCGGATAGACCGAGAACTCGGGCCAGCCGCGCTCGCGGACGAGGTGCTGCTCCAGCAGCGCGTTGTAGGCGTGGTGGCCGGGGTAACCCTCGTGGCACGCTAGGTCGAGCAGGCGGCCGACGTGGAGCGGCAGGTCGACGTTGATCTGGATCAAGCTGGCGTAGGCGCCGCGGTACCAGTTGTAGCCGCTCCAGGGCTTGTCGGTGACGCGCTCCCACGTGAAGGACTCGCCCTCAGGCAGCGTCAGGTGAGCCAGCGTGCGGGCGCGACTCTCGCGCAGGGCGGCGTCGATGGCTGCTTCCAGACGCTCCACGGGTACGTAGAAGCGGGCGCGGTAGGCCTGCAGACGCTCGGGTAGCAGGCCGGCGCCGGGGACATGGGCCTCGAGCTCCGCCACGCGGCCGGCGAGGTCAGCCTCGGACTGGGGCGGCGCGACGGCGTCGTACAGGGCGAGCGACTCCTCGTCGAACGTGAAGCGGCGCCCGGCGAGCTGCTCCGCCCGCGCGATCAGTGCGCCGAGCTGACGTGTCAGAAAGACGTGACGCAGCCAGTCGACCTCGCCGGCGCCCTCGGGGGGCGCTGCGCCGTCCAAGCGGGCGGCCAGATCGCGCGCCCGCGCCAGGATGGTCTCGAGGGACGGACGCTCGCGCTCGACCGCGGCGCGCCACTCGGGCGGGCCGTAGTAGGCGTCGACGTAGTCCTCGTCGTGCAGGCCGAGCGCCAGGACGAGGCGTACGTACACCTCCGCCGGTGCTGTCATGCGGGACCAAGGGTAGGCGATTGGGCGGCGGGTGCCTTGACAAGCGAGCGCTGGCGCGCCGCGCTTCCGTGTAGCAAGAGGCGTGTAGACTGGCGGGGATGCGTTCCGTCGAGCGGCCGCTGCGCGTGCGCTGGGCCGCGGTGCTGGCCGGTCTCTGGCTGGCCGCATCTGCCGTGGGCGGAGCGGCGGATGGGACGGACGATGGGTTCCGAACGCTGCCGGACGACGCGGGGTCAGCGGCGCTGCTGGTGCCAGTTGCGCTAGCGCCCCTTGACCTCGCTGCCGCGGAGCGGATCCAGATTGAGGCGCTGATCGGCGCTGCGGCGGCGCGGCGGGGGCTGGACGGTCCGAAGCTGATCGAGATTGCGCGGTGCGAGAGTCAGCTCAATCCGCGGATCACCGGTCCGGGTGGCGCGGCGGGGCTGTTCCAGATCATCCCAAGCACGTGGGACTGGGCGACCGAACGCCTGGGTATGCCCGGCGCGTCGCCGATCGACCCGGCCGCGAACGTGGAGGTCGCGGCCTGGCTGATGGAGTCGTACGGGCCGGGCCAGTGGCCCAGCTGCTGAGCGAGCCCGGGTCTGCCGCGGGGCGCTAGTCGCCGCGGTCCTTCATCCCCTTAGGGGCTTTGTTCGCGGCCTTGACGCGCCGGTCGGCGGCGAGCGACTTGCCGACCTTGACCTGGTCGGTCGAGAACTGGCCTTCACCGTCGCGACGGGCGTAGCGCGAGCCGCCGTCCTTCCCGGGCGTGGTGTCGATCCGCTCGCGCTTTCCCTGAGGGCTGCCGCTGGACATGGTGGAGCTCCTTTCCGCAGCGGGGTTGCACGAGACGTGCCAGCGGCGACGTACCATGCGCGCCATGGCAACGAGAGACGACGGCGCGCGGATCAGGCAGGTGGACTTCACGATCATCCAGGACCCGTTCACCGCACGCCACGTGGACCACATGCCGCGCCTGAGCGGCGACTGGTCGCTGATCGAGATCTGCCGCGTGACGCTCGACAGCGGCGTGGTGGGGGTGGGCGAGACGATCATTCAGTACACGTGGGGGAAGGTCCCTGCGGGCGCGGCGGACCGCGTGCGGGGACGCAACGTCTTCGATCTGTTGTGGGACGACTCGCTGGGCTGCGGGCTGCAGATGGCCGTGTGGGACGCCGCGGGCAAGCAGGCGGGTGTGCCGTGTCACGCGCTGTTTGGCCAGAAGGTGCGCGACGCCGCCCCGATCTCCTGGTGGTGCCTGGACTTCTCGCCGGAGGAGTGGCAGGAGGAGGCCAAGCTGGCGGTGGGGCTGGGCTACACCTCGCTCAAGCTCAAGGGGCGTCCGTGGCGCGACGTGTACGAGCAGGTGGCGGCGGTCTTGGAGGTCGTGCCGGCCAGCGTGCTGATCGACATCGACTTCAATGCCTCGCTGGCCAACGCCGCGACGGCGGTGCTGTACCTGCGCGAGCTGGAGAAGCACAAGAACGTGGCCATCGTCGAGTCGCCGATCCCGCAGGGGGACGTGGCGGGGAACAAGCGCATCCGGGAGATGACGACGCTGCCGATCGCGATGCACTTTGGGTCGCCGCCGATCATGACCGCGCTGCAGGAGGAGGTGTGCGACGGCTTCGTGATTGGCGGCGGTGCGGCGGCGCTGATGCGTCAGACCACGATCGCGGCGGCGGCGAACAAGCCGTTCTGGCTGCAGCTGGTCGGCACGGGCTTGACCACGGCATGGACGGCGCAGGTGGGGGCGGCGGCGACGCACGCCCAGTGGCCGGCGGTGACGTGCATGCACATCTGGCAGGACGATCTGATCGAGCGGCCGCTGGAGATCTCGGGCGGCTACATGAAGGTCCCTGGGGGGCCGGGGCTAGGCGTGGCGCTGGACGAGGCGGCGGTGGAGAAGCTGCGGCTGCCCGATCAGTCCACGCTGCCGACGCGGCCGAAGCGGTCGTACGCGATTAGCTGGCCGCAGGGAACGGCGCCGGGCACGGGCGGGAAGCCGGTGCCGGCGGGCTCGGGAAAGGTGGACGGGTTCGAGCACGATCTGTTCCGGGAGTACACGCACGGCAACCTGCCGCGCTTCCCGAGCAAGGTGCGCCTGGAGCAGATCGTCGCAGGCGACTGATCCCTCACCAAAACTTCATCTGCGCGCTTTACCCTTCGACACTTCCAAGAGATGCCAGACGCACCCGTTCAACGCAACCTGCCCCAGTTCACGCAGCCGGTGATCCACCCGAGCTACGAGCCCAAGAACCCCAAGCGCCCGGGGACGATGGAGGAGTGGTCGGGCTTCGTGCAGCGCGTCGCGTCACACTGCGAGGCGCTGGCGCGCGACGCGCGCGTGATTCGCGCCAAGCGCGCCGAGATGGCGAACCCCACGACGGGGCCGAACGCACGCCGGGAGGCGGAGCGCAACCACGCCGCTGCGATGAAGCGCGCCAGCGAGCACGCCAAGGAGCTGGCGCGCGAGTTCTTGCAGACGGGCATGACGCGCGAGCACCTGGAGAACCACCTGGAACTGGCGGCGACCGAGCACGACCGGCGCCCGGAGCTGCCCATCGCGCTGCTCTACTCCAAGCTGATGGGAATCGAGTTCGAGGAGCAGCGGACGGTGGTGGAGAAAGACGAGAGCGGCAAGGAGACGTCCTCGGTCAAGGTGGAGCGGAAGAAGTACACGTGGGCGATGGAGCTGAAGCCGAACGAGGTCGACGACTTCTACAACACGCTCCGACCGCTGGGAGAGCAGCTGCCGCTGCTGGCGTCGAAGTTCCGCAGCGGGAGTGTGACCCGCGTCGGTTAGTTTGGGAGCGTGGCGGCGCCCCAGAACCGTCTCTGACTGAGGCGGTGCAGGCCGTCGTAGGCGGCGTCCTTAAATGAGTCGGCCAGCGTCGGGTAGTTGAAGACGGCGCGCACGAAGTAGTCGAGGCTCCCGCCGAGCGTCATGCACGCGGCGGCCAGGTGGACCAGCTCGGTGGCGGACTCGCCGATGACGTGCGCGCCGAGCAGCGTGCGCGTTTCCGGATCGAAGAGCAGCTTGACCATGCCCTCCAGGTCGCCGACGATCTGCCCGCGCGCGTTGCTCGCGTAGGAGGCGCGCCCCACTTCGTACTCCACACCCTTCTTCCGAAGCGACTGCTCGGTGTCGCCGACCATGCCAATCTCGGGCACGGTGTAGATGCCATACGGCAGCTCGGTCGTGGCGCCCAGCTCGAACTCGAGCTCGAAGGCGTCGTCCATGGCGATGCGCGCCTGCTCCATCGAGGTCGCCGCGAGCGCCGGGAACCCCACGACGTCCCCGGCCGCGTAGATGTGCGGCACGGCGGTCTGGTAGCGGTCGTTGACCTGGATCTGACCGCGGGGCGTGACGCCGATGCCCAGCGCCTCGAGTCCCAGACCGTCGGTGTTCCCCTGCCGGCCGCCGGCGAACAGCACGGCATCGGCCTCGACGGCGGGGGAGTCCTTCAGCGGGACGATGACGCGGTCGCCGGCGCGCTCGATCGTCCCCACGTCGTGGCCCATGCGGAGCTCCATCTCCAACCGGTCGGCGAACGCGGCGCGCAGGCGCTCGCCGATCTCGTGGTCGAGGTGGGGGAGCAGCTCGCCGCGCGCGTCGACCAGCGTGGTCTTGACGCCGAGCGTGGCGAAGATGGAGGCGTACTCGCAGCCGATGACACCGGCTCCGACGACGGCGAGCGTCTGGGGGACAAAGGGAATGGACAGGATGGTGTCGGAGGTGAAGACGCGCTCGGCGTCGAACGGCACGTTGGATGGAAGGTAGGGGCGCGACCCCGGGGCGACGAGGAAGACGGGCGCGGTGAGGCGGCGCGATCCGTGGGGCAGCTCAACCTCGACAGTCTGGGCGTCGACGAAGCGGCCGTAGCCGTGCACGAGATCGGCGCCGCAGCGCTTGAACGTGTCCTCGACTATGCCGCGCTCGGTGGCGACGACGTGGTGCAAGCGGTGGAGGAGGCTCTCGACGTTGAGCTCGCCGGCCAGCACTTGCTCGACACCGTACAGGCCGCGCGTGCGGGCGCCGGAGAGGTAGAGCGCGGTCTCTCGCAGGGTCTTGGAAGGGAGCGTGCCGGTGTTGATGCCGGCGCCGCCCAGTGCGTGGGCGCGCTCGACGACGGCGACGCGCCTGCCGGCCGAGGCGACGTACTCCGCGCCGCGCGCGCCGGCGGGGCCGGAGCCGATCACCACCAGGTCGAAGCGCTCGGTGTCGCCGGACTGGATGGGCGGGGGCGGCAGTGGTGCGGTGCTGGTCACGGCGCGGGCCGCGCGCAGTCTACGCGCCTGCTAGCTCCCGCCGCACGGTAGTGACCCAGACGGCGACGGCGAAGGTCACCAGGAGGCAGCCGAGCGCCAGCAGGAGGGGGCCGACGGGTGAGAGCTCGATGAGGAGTCCGGCAGCGAGGGTCCCGGTCAGCATGCCGGCGCTCCACATCAGGTGTGCCAATCCAACGAGCCGGTCACGACCGTCGGGCAGGGGGGCGCTCAGCTCACGGATGAGCGGCGGCATGGTGGTGGAGAGGCCCCACGCCGACATGGTCCAGAGGGTGCCGGCGGCGAAGAGCGGGTAGAAGGCGCCCGCCTGGACCGCGAGCGCGGCCAGCGCCGCCGAGACGATGATGGCGCCGGTGAGCGGTGCCAGCAGCGGCCGCACGGAGCCGCGCAGGTCGACGAGGCGTCCGGTCGCGAGCTGTGCGCCCGTGGCGCAGAGTAAGCTGACCGTCCCATACGCGCCGACGGTTGCCGCCGCGCCGCCGCCCAAACGAAAGAGCAGCAGCGGAATGGTGAGCGATGCGGCGCCCCACGCCACCGTGGGGAAATACCGGACGGCGCAGAGGGCAAGAATCTCGGGCCGCTGCAACAGGTCACTGTAGGCACCAGATCGCTTCGTGGTGGCCGTCGCCGGCGCTGACTCGGCGAACGCCGGGAGAAACCGCCACGCCAACGCGAGCGCCGTCGCGCCAAGCGCCGCCGCCCCCGCCGCCACGACCCGATACCCAAGCCGGTCGGCCGCGACCCCCGCCGCGTACGCCCCCACGGCACTCGCCGCGGTGCTGCTCACAAAGTACGCGGCGCTCGCTGTTCCCAGCCGCTCTTTGCGAACCGCCGCGATCATGAACGACTGCCCGCCGGCGGACTGGAACCCACCGGCCACGCCCCAGAGCAGCGCCGCGAGGACCAGCAGGGGCGGCGCCCCCATCACGAACAGCGATGCCCCGACGAGCGGCGTCATCAGCCCGCAGAGCACGGTGGCGCGCTGGCCGAAGCGCGCGGCGACGCTCCCCGCCAGGAGCGCGAACGCGCCGCCAGTCCCGAGCTGGATGGCGAGCAGGACGGACGTGAGGAACGGCGGCTGGCGCAGCACCCCCTCGACGTAGGCGGGCAGGAGCGTCCGGATGGGCGACGCCGCCACACCTCCCGCGAACAGCGCCGCGAGCAGCGCGACGAACGGCCGGTTCACCCGGCGCGAGTGTAGACGCGCAGCGGGAGGCGTTCATCGCCGCGCGCCAGCCAGTCAGGCAGCTCGGCGGTGCGGGTGAAACCGGCCTCCCGGAGCGAGGCGGCGCGGTAGCCGTCGGGTGGAGCTGAGTAGGCGCGGACACGGGCGGCGGCGTCCAGATCGAGCGCTGCCAGCAGCTTGGGGGCGTCCGGCTCGAAGCCGGCGTGGACGTAGAGATCGAGCTGGCGCGCGTCGCCGAAGGCGAACGGGTCGGGCTGGAGCGCCGCCCATCCCACGGTCGCGCCGTGGGCGGTCTCCAGCACGACGGCCTGGATGGCTTCCCGCCGACGGATGCGCCGCCGGACCGCCTGGAACGGGCCTTCGACGCCGCCCTGTCCCTTCAACCCAAACAGCACACTGCGCGGCAGCTCCTCGTCGGGGCGCACCGGCTGAAAGGCGAGCGCTTCGAGCGGCGCCCAGTCGTCCCACCGCATCGGTCGCACGGTCGTGGGGCCGGGAGCGAGGTAGTCGGCTTCGGCGCGCTCGTCGGCGAGCCACTTCATCTTGCCCGACGTACCGTCGATGGAACGGAAGCCGTAGCGGTGGTAGATCCAGTAGGGGTGCGTCTCGAACCCGGTGGAGAGCGTGATCAGCCGGTACCCGTCCTGGCGGATGTGCTCCATCTGGGCCGCCATCAGCGCGTTGTAGGCGCCCTTCTGGCGGTGCTCCGGGCGCGTGTAGACGTGGCCCAGGATCGCCACGCCGCCCCACCGACGCAGGGCGCCGACGATCATGACGTTGGTGACGGCGATGCCGCCGATCGTGCCGATGTAGAAGCGGGTGTCGAGCTGGTCGAGCGGCCCGGCGAAGGCCTGCTCGAAGTGCTCTCTGCTTTCGCGCGACTTGTGGCCGAGCAGGGGGAGGACCTGCGCACTCCAGGACGGATCCGGGCAGCGCACGCAGCCCAGCGCCATCTGCTCGCCGGTCTTCAGGTCGACCTGGCCGAGATGGATATACACGTGGGTCCCGTTACTGGGGTGGCATGTCCATGTAGACGGTCTTCCACTGGGTGAAGAACTCGCGGGCCGCCTTGCCCTGCTCGCGCGAGCCGGAGCTGCTCTCCTTCATGCCGCCGAAGGGCACCTGGAACTCGAGCCCGGCGCTCTCCTGATTGACCTTCACGACGCCGCTGCGGATGTCCGACGTGAAGCGGAGCGCCTTGCCTAGGTCGCGCGTGAACAGGGCGGAGGTGAGGCCGAACGGCGTGTCGTTCGCCAGGCGAACGGCTTCCTCATAGGAGCCAGCGGGGATGATGGCGGCGACGGGGCCGAAGATCTCCTCTTGCACGACCTTGCTGTCGGGAGGCACGTCGCCCAGTACGGTGGGCTGCACGAAGTAGCCGTCGCCCAGCTGCGCGGCGCGCCCGCCGCCCGCGAGGACCTTGGCGCCGTCCTTCTTCCCAGCGTCCAGGTAGCCGGTGACCGTGTCGAGCTGGTCCTGCGACGCGACCGGCCCGACCTTCGTGTCGGCCTCGAGCGGGTCGCCGAGCTTCCAGCCTTCGGCTATGGCGACCAGCCGGTCCTGGAAGTCCTTGAGGACGCCGCGCTCGACGATGACCTTGGAGGTGGCGGTGCACTTCTGTCCGGCCGAGAGGAAGGCGCCGCGCGCGACGTGCTCGGCGGCGAGTGCGAGGTCGGCGTCGGCGAGCACGACGGCGGGGTTCTTGCCGCCCATCTCGAGCTGCACCTTCTTGCCGCGCTCTGTGGCCTTCATTTGTATGGAGCGTCCGACGACGTTGGAGCCGGTGAAGGTGATGGCGTCGACCTTGTCGTGGGTCACGAGCGCGTCGCCGATCTCGCGCCCGCGGCCGAGGACGAGGTTGAGCACGCCTTTGGGGAGTCCGGCGTCGACGAGCGCCTGAAGCAGGTGGCTGGCGGTGAGGGGGACGATGTCGGCCGGCTTCCAGACGACGGTGTTGCCGTAGGCCAGCGCCGGTGCGATCTTCCAGGCTGGGATGGCGATGGGGAAGTTCCACGGGGTGATGGCGACGACCGTTCCCACGGGCTCGCGGCGGGCGTAGAGGAACGTAGCGGGGGAATGGGAGGGGTAGGTCTCGCCGTCGGGCTCGAGCGTCTGGGCGGCGTAGTAGCGCAGGATGGCGACGGCGCGGCGGGTCTCGCCGATGCCTTCCGCCAGCGTCTTTCCTTCCTCTCGCGTGAGGTCGCGTCCCACCCCCTCGGCGCGCTGATCGAGCAGGTCGGCCGCTTTGCGCAGGACGTCGCCGCGCAGCGGGGGCGGCGTGGCGCGCCAGGCGGCGAACGCGGTGTGCGCCGCATCGACCGCTTCGGTGGCCAGCCGGGCGTCTCCGGCGTGGGCGACGGCGACGTGCTCGGACGGCTTGGATGGGTTGAGGTCGGGCTGCGTGCGCACGCCGTCGCGCCATTCACCGGCGACGTAGGGCCGGACTTCCAGCGTAGAGGTCATAGGAATCGGAGTGTACGATGGCCCTCGCATGACGGTCGCCTCGAAGGCCGCGCCCGCGCGCGTGCCCAGGTCGGCTATCCGGCTGGAGCCGGTGGCGGGCTGGTCGGTTGGACAGAAGGTCGGACAGCTGCGGGCGGTGCCGGTCTCGCTCGGTCCGGGGGAAGCCGGCGCCGTGGCGCTGCTCTACGGGGCGGACTTCGACGTGGATCCGTTCACGGAGATGTTCTTCTTCCCCACGGACACGCTCAAGCTGGCGCTCTACTCGCTGGGTGGGAAGCTGCTGTGGCGCGAAGACCTGGGGCGGGGCGTGGTGCCCGGCGTCTGGTTCTGCCCGGTGCTGGCCTTCGACCTGGACGGCGACGGCACAGATGAGCTGTGGTTAGTGGACAACGTCAACGCCGACCACCCGCTGGGCCTGTCGGGGTATCGCCTGGCGCGGCTGGACGCGCGCACCGGCGAGCGGACGGGCGAGTGGCCGTGGCCGAACCACGGAACCAACGCGCAGTCTCTGAGTCACCTGTTCCGCAACTTCCTGGTGGGCGGCAGCGCGGGAGGTGAGCCGGTGCTGGTCTCGGCGCAGGGAACGTACGGCGCCATGTTCCTGCAGGGGCACTCCGCTGCGCCGGGGGGCGGGTTGGATGGGCGGTGGCAGGTGGAGATCCCGAAGGACTCTCCCGGTGCAAGGGGGAGCCACATGTGCGCGCTCGCCGACCTGGATGGCGACGGCGTGCAGGAGGTGCTGTGGGGCGAGCGCCCGATCGCACTGGACACCGGGCGCGAGCTGTTCTGCGCCGACCGTGACAGCTACCGCGGTCACTCGGACGTGGCGCAGCCGTGGCTGGACCGGCGAGACGGCTCGGCGCACGTCTACGTCTGCCGCGAAAGCGACGCGCAGGCCCGGCCGCGTGTGCTGTGTTATGACGCGCGCGGCGGGCGCGAGTGGGGAGACGTGGAACACGGCCACATGGACATCGGATGGGTCGCGCGGCTGGGTCTTCCGGACGCAGAATACGCCGCGATGGCAATCCGAATAAGGCAGAAGTTCTGCGGCCCGGATGGACGGTGGCACACCGGTACCGAGCAGTTCGCGTGGGAGGCGCGCACGGGATCGCCGATCACGCTTCCGTTCGACGCGTACAAGACGATCCCCGTCGACGTGGACGGGGATGGCGTAAGCGAGCTGGTACGCGGCGCGCCCGGTGGGGATGGCGCCGTGTGGCGCGCGACGGGGGAGCCGATCGGCTCAGTGGGCGGCGCCGCGCGTGCTGGGCTACGACGCACGCGGCGCGCGTGAGTGGGGCGACGTCGACCACGGCCACATGGACATCGGCTGGGTGGCGCGGCTGGGCCTGCCGCAGACCGAGTATGCCGCGATGTCGATCCGCATCGGTCAG
>DASTZM010000370.1:0-9470 GCA_035764305.1 Chloroflexota bacterium
GCCCACCTGTCCCGTAGCGCCGGTGACGAGTACTTTCATTTGCCCTCCAGGAGCGCCTGCGCCAGAATCCTCTCCGCCACCTCCATCGTCTTCAGGCAGTCCCTGAACGGCGATGACGTCATCTCCTTCCCCGCTTTGAGCGACTCGATGAACTCGCGGTTCTTCGCCTGAAACCCGCCGAACACGTACGTGTCCTTCGAGCCCGCGACATCCTTCGCGTCAAAGACCTCGCCCTCGGTCTTGCCGTCGGCGTACAGGTAGCACCTGCCTTCCTGGTCCCCCTCCGCGCACGCGCCGGGTACGTGCATCTGCACGCGGAAGACGCGCCGCCCGCTGCACCAGGAGTTCAACACGTAGCCCGTCGCCCCGTTGTCGAAGCGCAGCGTCGCGCCGACCCAGTTGATGTCCGGCGTGCCCACGCGCTTGCACTCGCTGTCGATCTCCACCACGTCCGCGCCGCTCTGGCTCCCCTTCCCGCCGCCGCACATCCACCGCACCGTGTCGATCGCGTGCACCGTGTCGTCCAGCATGTGGTCGCGCGCCCCCACCATCGGGCTCGGCCCATGCTTGTAGAACTCGCACACCGCGTGCGTGATCGGACCCCGCTCCAGCAGCTTGTCCCGCAGCGTGTTCAGCAGCGGACTCGTCCGGCGCTGGTGGCTGACCTGCGTGATGACCTTCTTCTGCTCTGCCAGGTGCGCCAGCATCCGCGCCTGGTGCCAGGAGAGCCCCATCGGCTTCTCGATGTACAGGTTCAGCCCCTCGCGCAGGCACCACACCCAGATGTCGTACATGTAGTGCGGCTGGCCGATCACGTACACGCCGTCCGGCGCCACCTCCGCCACCATCTTCCGGTAGTCGGCGTACCGCCGCTCCGGCGGCACGCCGTACTTCTCCGCCGTCGCGTTGAGCGCGTCGGGGCTCAGGTCGCAGATCGCGCTGATCTCCACGTCGTCGAACGACGCGAGCGACGGGTAGTGGACGTTGTTCGCCATCCGACCCGCGCCGATCATCGCCACGCGCACGCCGTGCTTCTCCGCGACCCGAGCCTCGGACATGACTAGGCGCGCCCCTCCTTGATCGCGTCGTTCACGCGCTGGTTCGCCTCCGCCAGCGCCACCTTCGCCTGCTTCGTGCCCTTCAGCGCCAGCGTTTCGGCGCCTTCGGCCTCATCCAGCTCACGGTTGAGGATCGCAATCTGCACGATGGGCGGCCGGATGTGGGAGTTCGGCAGCTCGCCCAGGAACTGCTTGATCCGCGGATCTACCGTCTGCCAGTACGGGTCTTGGGCAACCTTCTTGATCGTCGGCAGCCGGCCTCCGCCGGTCTTGTTCTGGGCCTTCTGAAACTCCTCGTCGGAGAGGTACTTGGCCAGCATGAACGACGCGTCCGGATTCTTCACGCCGGTCGGAAGCGTATTGGCGAAGCCGCCCGACCACGTGTGCGAGCGGCTCACGCCCGCCGCCGGAGGGTTGGGCCACACGATCCAGTCCAGATCCTTTTCGGCGAACATGCCAATCAGCTGCGACGTCGAGTTGATGACAGCGCTGAGCGTCCCCGCCTTCAGCATGTCCATCGTGCCCGTCTTCGGCTGTGCGGCGCGGAACGCTTCCACACCCGCGTGGCCGCCCAGCTCGTTCGCTCGCGCCACTTCCCACTCCAGCGCCGCGATGTTCTTGGGGTGGTCCATCGTTACTCGGTTGGCCTTTGCGTCGTACCAGTCTCCGCCGTGCAGCCAGCCCCACCCGAAGAGGCGCCAGTTGTTCCAACCGCCCCACGGCACGAACCCGATCCGCTCGAAGCTCCCCGGCCGTCCGACCGTGAGCTGGCGCATCGTCTTGTCGAACTCGTCCAGCGTCTTCGGCGCCGTGAGCGGCAGCCCGGCCTTCTTGAGGTGCGCCGCGTTGACGTACACCATTCGCGTGTCGGTCGAGTACGGCAGTCCCAGCAGTTTGCCGTCGCGAAACACTTCCTCCCAGACCCACGGCTGCTGATCCTCCCCCTTGATCCCCGCCGTCCTAGCCCACTTCTGGACGTCCTGCATGACACCGCGCTGCGCCGCCCCAAGGATCTGATAGCGGTCGAAGACCGACACGTCGGGTGGCGTCCCCGCCGCGACCGCCGTGACGAGCTTCGCGTCGCGGTCCTGGGTCTCGGTCATCTCCACCTTCGCCTCGGGATACGCCTTTTGGAAGTCGGCGATCCGCGCTACCCACGCCTGGTAGCTCGCATTCGTCTGGCCGCCCTCCGGCCAGAAAGTCAGCGTGCCGGTGATCGTCTTGGGCGTCGTGGCGGGCCCGCCCGGCGCGCCGCACGCCGATAGCGCCGTGACCACCGCCGCCGCTGAGCCGCCCAGCATCACGCTCCGACGCGTGCGCGGCCGTGTCACCGTGGATCCTGTCCGTGTCGCAGCCATCTCGCCTCCCGTAATTCGCCCCTGCGAAGGGATGGTACGCCTACCGATGGGTCCGGAACAGGAGCGCTCCAAGCGCGGCGCCGCACAGCGTCGCCAGCGCATTCACCGCGTCGTTGTCGATCCACGCCAGCCCCCGCACCCGGCGCGCCTCCCCGCCGCAGCGCACGTGTGTACGCGTCTCCGTCGGCTCCCCGCACGCGTCGCACCAGTAGCCCGCCTGGAGCGTCGCGCCCAGCACCGAGTCGGTCAGCGCGCCGAGTGTCCCCGCCGTGACCGCGGCACGCACCGCCGCTCGCATGCGACCGGACGGGATGCCCCACGCTGCGCCAACCGTCGCCGCCCCTACCACCGACGCCAGCGTTCCCTGCCACGTCACACCCCCCGACGTGCCGGGTGTCACCAGCGACAGCGTCGTCACCAGCCGCGGTGTGGAGCGCGCCAGCAGCCCCAGTTCGGTCGCCCACGTGTCCGCCCCCGCCGTCGCCAGCGCCCCCAGGAACGCTCCGGGCGCGCGCGGCCCTCCCAGCAGAAGCGCCGCGGTCGCGACGCCCCCGTTCGCCAGCACCTGCATCGCGTCGCGCTCGCCACCCTTGGCCTGCGCCAGCACGCTCCGCCGCCCCTTCGTGGCCGACTTGAAGTGCGAGAGCGCGCTCGACGTCACGAAGAACGCCAGGATCGCCGCCGCCGCGGGCGGCCCGCCCCGCGCCAGCGTCACCGTCCCCACCGCCGTCGCGGCCACCGCGCCGTCCGACGTCAGCGATCGCCGCCACCGCGCGAGACCGGCCACCCCGGCGGCGGCGATCGCCGCCCCTCCCCACCGCACCACGTCGGTCATCTTGGCGCCGCTATCACGTGCTGCAGCGGGCGGATGCGCGCCGTCGCTCGCGACACCACCACGGGGTTCGCCCAGCCGGCCCAGTCCATCGTCAGGTCGTCGCGCGGCTCGGTCCGCAGCGTCAGGCGCACCCGTTGCCCCGCCAGCGCCGTCAGGTCCGCCTCCAGCGGCACGAATCGCCGCTGCGCCGCGTTCGCACGCGGATTCACCACCTCACGCAGCACCTCGATCGGTCCGCCGCCCACGCTCGTCAGCGGCTGCGCCGTCACGACGAACGCCACGCCGTCTCCCGCGTCGACCCGCCACACCGCTTCGTCCAGCGCCGCTGCCGCCGTCAGCCACACGCGCGGGCCGGTGGGGACGTCGACCTCCCCGCTTACCTCCGTCGGCGGGTGGGTGTACAGCCACTCGCGGCGCGACCTCCCCGCCACGCCGCGATCACGGTCGGGATCGACCAGCAGCAGCTGGCGCACGTCCACGAACCGGTCCGGTCCGAGCGCCGCGCCGCTCGGTGAGCTGATCCGCGCCTGCCCCGTTCTCGCCTCGTGTGCGAGGTTGGCCAGCAGCCGTCCCTGCCCTCCCTGCACCACCGCGAAGCGGTGGAACATGGGCCGCACCCCGCGCCATGTCAGGTACGAAGCGACCAGCACGACCAGTCCCACCACAGCCGGCGCGGCCAGCCGCCATGCGCCACCGGGCCGCGCCAGCCACCACAGCCCCATCGCCACGGCCGCCACAGTCGCGAGCGAGATCAGCGCCCCGGCGACGCGGACCGCCGTCGGACCGAACGCGATCGTCACGGTGTGCTCTCCCGGCGGCACGGCCACGGTGATGAAGCCGAGCGACGCCTGCTGCTCTTCTACCCAGGGCGCCCGCTCGATCTCCGCCGGCCGCCCGTCCACCCACGCCCGCCACCCCGGGAAGACGAACTGCCGGTACCCGAGCCGCGCGTCGCCCGGACCGTCGTTCGCGACGCGCGCCGTCACGCGCAGGGGCAGCTCCTCCCACGTCAGGAAGCGCAGGCTCCCTTCCAGCGGCTGGAACAGCCCGCCCACCCAGTCGGCCTCTGGATACAGCCGCTCGAAGACCGGCCGTCCGCGACGCTGCCCCGCGGTGTACACCGCGATCTCCACGCTGCGCGGCGTGAACTCGCCGCCCGACGTCGTCCCCGTCCCGCCAAACTTGTCCCCCTCCTCGATCCACACCGTGTGCCCGTCGATCTGCCCGCCCACCGGCCGCCGCGGATCGTCCGACCACGGCACCTCCCGGCCCGGCGCCCCGTGCGCCACCAGCGCCAGCGCCGAGATCCCGACCACCGACCAGGCGGCCACCACCCCCCACCGCCGCTCGATCCAGCCCGCCAGCAGCGCCAGCCCACCCGCCCCTGCCACCGCGACACAGACGCCCGCCGGCCCCAACAGCCGCGACGGATACTGCAGCAGCGCCAGCCCCGGAACGCTCGCCCACGCCCACTCCGCGAAGCGGAAGGTCAGCAGCCAGCTGCCGATCGCCACGCCCAGCAGGGGAGCCAGCGGCAGCCTTGCCCGCCCGGAGCGTCGTGACACGCCGAGTGCCACTGCCCCCGCCGCCAGCACCCCTAACGCAACCTGCCCCAGCCCCGGCTTCAGCGTCACGATGAACTGGTGCTGGTGCGGGTAGACCGGGTGCGTGTCGATCAGCCCCTCCGGCGTCTGCCTGTTCTCGGGCGACCGCTGCCGCGGCGCGGCGCCGGCGGGATCGAGCAGCCACTCGCGGTAGTCCAGGTGCCCCTCCAGCAGGATCTCGAGCTGCACTGCGCCTCGCTCGGCCATCGCCGGCAGCCAGAAGAATGCCGTCAGTCCTGCCACTCCCACGCCCGCCGCCAGTGCCCGCCAGCCGCTCCGCCACCGCCTTCTGTGCCCCAGCGCGCCCAGTGACCAGAGTCCCGTCACTCCCGCCGCCAGGAGCGCCGTGATGTTGTGGATCAGAACGATCCCCGACCCCACGAGCGCCGCCGCCGCCAGCCACGCCGCCGTCTCCCTGCCCCGTCGTGCCCCCACCAGCCGCCAGACGCACAGCAGCAGCCACGCCAGCAGTCCCAGCGCCAGCGCCTCCGGCAGGTCTCCCCGCTGGAACAGGTTGGTCTGGAAAACGTACGGCCCGTACAGCAACGCCACCGCCGCCACCACCCCCGCCCCCACGTGCCGCCACACGTCCACCGTCAGCGCGTACGCGCCCGCAGCCCCCACCATCGCGGCCAGCGGCCCGACCGCTTTGTAGCCGTCCCACACGTCCAGGCGCAGCAGCCCGCGCAGCGCCAGCGCGACGTAGTAGAAGCCGGGCGCATAGTAATTGAAGAGCGGATAGCCGTACCCCATGAACAGGTCCGGCAGCCAGCGCGGCAGCCAGACCCCGTGCTGGGACATCCAGACCAGCAGGTACAGCCGGAGCATGTGGTTCTTCGCGTCGTCGACCCCCTTCACCTCCTCCCACAGCAGGTTGAGGTGCGGGTCGGTCCACTCCCGCCACGCCGGGTAGGTCAGCAGCACCGCCGCGCCGAGGCCAATTAGCCAGCGGCGCCAGGAGACGTCAGGCCCCTCGCGCGGCGGGCTCACCCGCGGGTACTTTCTGCGCCATCTCCTCCAGCAGGACGCACCACCCCTGCTGCCCCTTCTCGAAGTTCTTCAGGCGGATGAACTCGTTCGGCGCGTGCTGCCCCTCGTCGTTGCACCCCCATCCATACGCGATCGCGTGCGCCCCTAGCTCGCGCAGCAGCACCTCGTACACCGGGACCGTGCCTCCCAGGCGTGCGTAGTACGGCGCGCGCCCCAGCAGCCGCTCCACCGCCGCGTGCGCCGCCTTGTTGCCGGGATGCGACGCCGGCACCAGATAGGCGTGCGCGCGGCCCGGATCGGGCGTCACCGCCACCTTTACTCCCGGCGGCGTGTGCTTGTGGATGTGCTCGGTCAGGCACTCCAGCACTCTCGCCGGGTTCTGATCCGCCACCAGCCGGCAGCTCAGCTTCGCGTGCGCCGCCGCCGGCAGCACCGTCTTGATCCCTTCCCCCTGAAAGCCGCCCCGCATCCCGTTCAGCTCCAGCGTCGGCCGTGCCCAGGACCGCTCCAGCGTCGAGAAGCCCGGCTCGCCGAACACCTCCTCCACGCCCAGCTGCGCCTTGTACGCCTGCTCGTCGAACGGCGCTTCCGCGATCAGTCGCCGTTCGTCGTCGTCGAGCGGCACCACGTCGTCGTAGAAGCCCTCCACCAGAATCTTCCCGTCCGCCCCCCGCATCGTCCCCAGGATGTGCACCAGCGCGTGCAGCGGGTTGGCCACCGCGCCGCCGAAGATGCCCGAGTGCAGGTCGCTCTTCGCGCCCCACACGTCGATCTCCAGCGCGCAGATCCCCTTCGTGCCCACGATCAGTGCCGGCGGGTCCTCCCCCAGCCGGCCGCCGTCCGCGCTCACGATCACGTCGCACGTGAACAGCGCGGCGTTGGCGTCCAGGAACGTCGGCAGCTGCGGGCTGCCGATCTCCTCCTGCCCCTCCAGCAAGAACTTCACGTTGACCGGCAGCTTCCCCTCGGTCTTGAGCAGCGCCTCCAACGAGAGGATCGGAATCAGCAGGTTTCCCTTGTCGTCCGTCGCTCCCCGGCAGTACATCTTCCCGTCGCGCACCGTCGGCTCGAACGGCGCGCTGTCCCACTCGTCCAGTGGGTCGACCGGCTGCACGTCGAAGTGCGCGTAGATCAACGCCGTCGGCTTGCCCGGCGCGTGCAGCCACTCCCCGTACACCACCGGGTGGCCGCCCGTCTCCAGCACGCGCGCGCCCTCGACTCCCGCACTCTCGAGCCGCTTCACGAGCCACTCCGCCGCGCGCCGCACGTCGGCCGTGTGCTCGGGCAGCGCCGAGATGCTGGGGATGCGCAGAAACTCGACCAGCTCCTCCTGGAAGCGCGCGCGGTGCTCCGCCAGGTAGCCCTGCCAGCCCATTTCGGCATAGTGTGTCATTCCGCCATGCCCCCCAACTTCGTCTTTTTCATCCCCGACGAGATGCGCGCCGAGAGCCTCGGCGCCTTCACTCCGCACGCCCTGCCCGCCTCTCTGACCCCCAACATCACCCGCCTGGCGGCGGACGGGACACGCTTCGACCAGTGCCACGTGCAACACACCGTCTGCACCCCCTCCCGCTGCTCGTTCACGACCGGCTGGTACCCGCACGTCAGGGGCCATCGCACCCTCTGGCACATGCTCACGCCCGAGGAGCCCAACCTCCTGAGGTACCTCAAGCAGGCCGGGTACGAAGTCCACTGGGGCGGCAAGAACGATCTCCTCAGCCCCGGAGCGTTCGCTGACTGCGTCGACGACTACCGCCTCGGCGACCGCTCCTTGCGCCCTCGCCCCCACGGCCACGGCCAGCCCCCCTACGCCCTCGACGACCCACGCTACTACTCGTTCCTCTACGAGCCGATCGAGGGCGGGATCGAGGCGATCGGCGACTACTGCAACGTCGACGGCGCGATCGAGTTCCTGCGCTCACGCAAACCCGGCGACGGCAAGCCCTTCGTCCTCTACCTCCCGCTCACCTTCCCCCACTGCCCCTACCACGCGCCCGAGCCGTTCCACTCACTCGTCTCGCCCGACGATGTGCCGGCGCTCCGCCCACCCGATCTGCCCGGCAAGCCGAGCTACCACCGCCTCATGCGTCAGGCGCGGCGCCTCGACCAGCTCGACGGCGCCTTCTTCCGAACGCTCCAGGCCGTCTATCTCGGGATGATCGCCACCACCGACGCCATGCTCGGCCTCCTGCTCGACGCGCTCGACCAGACCGGCCACGCCGCCGACACCGCGCTGTTCTTCTTTTCCGACCACGGCGACTGGGCCGGCGACTACGGCCTGGTCGAGAAGTGGCCCAGCGCGCTGGACGACTGCCTGACGCGCATCCCACTGATCGTGCGCGCCCCCGGCATGACGCGCGGCCACGTTGTCTCCGAGCCCGTCGAGGCCCTCGACGTCATGGCCACCGCGCTCGACCTCGCGGGCATCCCGGCGCAGCACACGCATTTCGCGCGCAG
This sequence comes from Chloroflexota bacterium, assembly GCA_035764305.1. Classification (GTDB taxonomy): domain Bacteria; phylum Chloroflexota; class UBA11872; order UBA12225; family UBA12225; genus DASTZM01. The sequence goes on from DASTZM010000370.1 coordinate 8,303, forward strand.
CCTGGTGCCACAGCTCGGCGGCGCCGCCGGCGACCCCGACCGTGCCGTCTTCTCCGAGGGCGGCTACGACCCGCACGAGCCGCACGCCTTCGAAGGCCGCGTCGAGACCGGTCAGGGCATGCGCTCCCCTGCGCACATTTACTACCCCAAGGGGCGCCTCCAGCAGGACGTCCCCGAGAGCGTCTGCCGCGCCACCTCCATCCGCACCATGACCCACCGCCTCGTGCGCCGTCCGCTCGATACGTCCGAGCTGTATGACCTCACGCGCGACCCCCGCGAGCTCGAGAACGTCTACGACCGTCCCGAGCACGCCGCGGTCCAGCGCGACCTCGAACGGCGCATGCTCGACTGGTCCATCCACACCGCCGACGTCGTCCCCTACGCCGAGCACCCGAGAGGTCTACCCGGGGTGGCTCCCCTGCCCTAGAGCGCGTAGCATCACCGCCCAGCGCCCGCCGTGGCAGCGTTCAGCTTCACGCCCTACCACCTCCCGCTAGTCGCCTCCGCGGCGATGCTCGCCGCGCTTGCGGTCGCTACCTGGCGCCAGCGCGCCTCCCCCGTCGCACGCGTCTTCTACTTCGTCAGCGTGCTCGCGCTCGCCTGGATCGTCATCTATTCACTTGACATAGCGACGGCGGACCTCGACACCAAGGTCTTCCTCGTCGCGCTGCGTGCGCCCGTCGTCGCCTGCCTTCCGGCGTGCGGCGTCCTCCTGGCGCTGTCCTACGCCGGCCTCGACCGCTGGCTCACCCGCACGCGCCTCCTCATCCTCTTCGCCCCCGCCGCCCTCTCGTTCCTCGCCGCCGTGACCAGCCAGTACCACCCGTACTGGCGCGTCAATTACCGAGTCGAGATGAGCGCCGTCCCCGTCCTGCTCTATGACCCCGCCGTCGGTCACCGGCTGAACACGCTGTGGGGCTATTCGCTCGTCGTCGTCATGATCGTCGTCATCTTCCGCATGGTGCGCGACGCGCCGTCGCTCTACCTGCGGCGTGCCGGCGTCATGTTCGTCGGCCTCGCCGTTGCGCTCGTCCCCCACGCCCTCTTCGACGCCGGCATCACCCCCATCCGCGGCTACAACATCGCCCCCAGCCTGTTCGGTGTCTCCGCGGCGCTCTACTTCTGGGGCACCATCCGCGGCCGCGTCCTCGACCTCATCCCCACCGCG
>DASTZM010000371.1:0-7807 GCA_035764305.1 Chloroflexota bacterium
CTCTCGCTGATCGAGTACGGCGCGGGCGGCCCGACCATCGTGCTGCAGGGGCACATGGACACCGTCGGGATCGACGACATGACCCTCGGGAATCCGCTCGGCGCCGAGATCAGGGACGGGAAGCTGTGGGGGCGCGGCGCGTCGGACATGAAGGGCGGTCTGGCGGCGGTGATCACCGCGCTGCAGGCGCTGCACGACGTGCGCGCGTACCTGAAGGGGCGAATCGTCTTCGCCAGCGTCGTCGAGGAGGAATGCAACGGCTCAGGGGCCGGCGCGCTGGCGTGGATCGACCGGACGAAGCGGGGCGAGCTGTTCGGCGGCGCGGTGCGCCCCGACGCGAGCGGGCGGATCGGCGACCTGGCGATCTGCACCGACGGCTCGGGTCCGGAGGTGTGGCGGGGCTACGGCGGCGTCCTCACCGTGGACGTGCACGTGCAGGGCAAGAGCGGCCACCCGGCGCGACCCGGCAACGTCTCGGCCATCGAGAAGGCCATCCTCCTCAAGGAAGGGATCGACCAGTACAAGGCCGAGCGCGAGGAGCTGGGTCCGGGGCGCAACGTCAACCTGGGCCTGTTCAGGGGTGGGACGCACCCGTCGGTCGTCGCGGGGTCGGCGGTGATGAGCCTGAACATGAGCTACGTCGCCGCGGACGCCTTCGCGGCGGAGAAGGCGGGGCACGGCTTCGGTAACGCGCCCGGGAGGGTGCGGTTCGAGCAGCTCGTCAACGCGCGCGCCGCGAAGGACGAGTGGCTAGCCGAGCACGCGCCGCGCGTCGACTGGATCAAGGACCTCATCCCCTTCGAGCTGCCTGAGGACCATCCGCTGGTGCGCGACCTGGCGGCGACGCATCAGCGCGTGCTGGGACAGCCCGCGTCGGTGGGGGTGAACCCCGCGTGGAGCGACGCGTGCTACCTTTCGCCGTTCGGCGGCACGCCCGCCGTCGTCTACGGCGCGGGCGTAGCCGGGCAGGCGCACACCGCGGCGGAGTACAACGAGCCGCAGCGGATCGTCGACTGCGCGCGGGTGCTGACCGCCTTCCTGTACGAGAAGCTCGCGGCGTGACGGCGGCGGTGCCAGCACCCGCCGCGCCGGCGGCCGGCACGGCCCCATCTGCCACCCACGTCTTCCGCGTCCCGCGGCGCATCGTCACCGGCCGCGGCTGTACCGAACACGTTGGCCCGCTCGCCGTCGAGGCCGACGTGCACGCTGTCTTGCTCGTGACCGACCCCAACGTGCGAGCCACCGGCGCCGCCGACCGCGTGCGCCGCTCGCTCGCCGCGTCGGGTATCTCGTCGCTCGTCTATGACGGCGTCACCTCCGAGCCGGTGCTCGAGTTCGTCGACGCCGCGCTCGCGGTGCTGCGCGACGGGCGCTGCGACGGGATCGTCGCGGTGGGCGGCGGCAGCGCGATCGACACCGGGAAGGCGGTGGCGGCGCTGGCAACGAACGGCGGGTCGCTCGTCGACTACCAGGGAGTCGACAAGTTCACGAAGCCGTCGCTCCCGCTGATCGCGGTCCCCACCACCGCCGGCACGGGCAGCGAGGTGACGCGCGTCACGGTGGTCACCGACCAGCAGCGGGACGTCAAGATGATGCTCATGGCGGAAGCGCTGCTGCCGTTCGCCGCGGTCGACGACCCGCTGCTCACCGTCTCGGCGCCTCCCGGCCCCACCGCCGCTGCGGGGGTCGACGCGCTGACCCATGCCATCGAGGCGTACGTCTCACGCCGCGCGCAGCCGCTGACCGACGTGCTCGCGCTGGACGCAATCGCCGCCATCGCGGGTAGCCTCCCCGCCGCGTGGGTCAACGGCCAGGACCTGGAGGCGCGCGATCGGATGATGTGGGCGCAGCTCCAGGCGGGTCTGGCGTTCAGCAACAGCTCGGTCGCGCTGGTCCACGGCATGGCGCGCCCGCTCGGCGCGCACTTCCACGTGCCGCACGGGCTGGCCAACGCCATGCTCCTGCCGGCGGTGATGCGCTTCTCCGTCCCCGGCGCCCCCGCGCGCTATGCCGCCGTCGCCCGCGCGCTTGGCGTCGCGTCCGAGCCGGGTGAGCCCGACGAGGCGCTCGCCGCTCGCGGCGCCGCCACGATTGAGTCGTTCGTGCGTGCTTTGCAGATCCCGACGCTGGCAGGCTTCGGCATCGCCGAGAGCGACTTCCGGCGCGTCCTGGAGCGCATGGCCGAGGACGCCATCGCCAGTGGGTCCCCCGCCAATAACCCCCGGCCCGCGACCGCCGAGCAGATCTGTGCGGTGTACGAAGAGGCCCACGCGGGGTAGGTCCGCGCGTTAGGCGGCGCGGTAGACCGGTTCGCCGCCCACCACCGTCGCGCGCACGTTCAGGTCGGCGTCGAGCACCACCAGGTCGGCGTCGTAGCCTGGGCGGAGGCGCCCCTTGCGGTCACCCAGTCCCAGCGCCTCGGCCGGCGTGGTCGACGCCATCTGGACCGCGTCCACGAGCGCGCAGTCAGCCCGCGTGACCATGGTGCGCACCAGCTGACTGGCGCGCGCCGTGCTGCTCGCGAAGCCAGTATTGTCGGGCGTGCGCGCCACGCCGTTCTCGACGATGGCGAGCGACCCGTTGAGTGGCCCGAAAGTGTACTGCCCGTCGGGCATGCCCGCGCCGCGCATCGCGTCGGTCACCAGCAGCACGCGCTGCGGCCCCTTGGCGCGCCACGCGATCTTCAGCAGCGCCGGAGCCAGGTGAAAGCCGTCGGCGATCACCTCGGCAGTCAGCGCATCGCTGGACAGCGCCGTCTCGACCAGCCCCGGGATGCGGTACGGCCCCTGCTTCGTGATCGTGCTCATCGCGTTGTAGAGGTGCGTCGCGTGGCGCAGCCCCGCGCCGATCGCCTCCAGCAGCAGCGATTCGGCGGCCTCGGTGTGCCCCGCCGCGGGCACGGCGTTGCGCGCGCGCAGCGCCCGGATCAGGTCGAACGCGCCGTCGACTTCTGGGGCCAGCGTCATCCAGCGCACCAGCCCGGGGTGCGCATCGAACAGCGCCTCGTACTCGGCGGCACGGGGTGGGCGCACCTGGTCGGGCAGGTGGCAGCCGCACTTGCTCGGGGCGAAGTAGGGCCCCTCCATGTGCACGCCCAGAATCTGGGCGCCGCCGGTTCCTGCTTGCCGTACCCGGTCGACCACGTCCAGTGCGTGGCGCAGCTCGTCCTGGGGAGCGGCGGCGGTCGTCGCCAGGAGTCCGGTCGTGCCGCCGCTGGCGTGAAAGCGGCACACCGCGCGCACCGCCTCGGGCTCCGCGTCCATGAAGTCCGCCCCGGCGCCGCCGTGGACGTGCACGTCGATGAACCCCGGCGCGACGTACCCACCCTGCGCGTCGAGTACCTCAGCGCCGGCCGGCAGCGCTTGGCCCTCCCCCGGCAGCGCTGCGATCCGTGCGCCGTCCACCACGAGCGTCACGCGCCGCTCGGGATCGCCCGGGCTGAGCAGCCGGCCGTTCGTGACTACCAGGGACATAAAGGGTTGACCGCCGGGCCAGGCTAGGGTAGCGTGTTGCGCGGGGAGGGACACCCATGGACAGAACACGCACCACCCACAGCCGGCGCGCCCTGCTCGGATCGGCGCTGGCGCTCAGCGGAGCGGGGGCGCTCGCCGCATGCGGCACCAGCGCCGGCACCAACACCATCGCCGCGGGGCCGGCGAACATCCCGCCGGGCACGACGCTGCTCTACCTGGGCAGCCACAACCAGGCGGAGGCCAACGTGGTGGTGCCGGTGGTGGAGAGTTTTGGCGGCAAGCTCCCCGGCGTCAAGGCCGAGGTGACCAACCTGACCGCCAACTACGACGAGAAGCTCAAGGCGATGATGGCGGCGGGCACGCCGCCCGACCTGTTCCGCACCGGCGGTACCGGGTGGGCGCAGTACGCCAACCAGGGCGCGATGGCGGAGATCGGCAACCGCGTCAAGCGCGACAAGTACGACCTCTCCGACCTGATCGAGGCCGCCGTCCAGCAGTACTTCTGGAAGGGCAAGCACCTCGGCCTCGGCTCCAACGTGGGCTACTCGCTGATCTACTACAACACGCAGTTCTTCCGCGAGGCTGGCGTGCCCGAGCCCTCCGACGACTGGAGTAAGCCCTGGAGCTGGGACCAGTTCCTCGACGCGGTCAAGCGCACCACCACGCGCGGCGCGGGCGGGGAGCCCGAGCGCTACGGTTTCACCGACCTGGCCGAGTTCCACCGCATCATGGTCACGAACGGCGTGCGCATCGTGGACGACAACGAGACGCGCACGCTCTACGACACGCCCGAGGCGATCGAGGTGTGGGACTGGATGTTCGACATGGTCCACGCCCACAAGGTGGCGCAGAACCCGCTCACCCACGCCACGCTCAACCCGGCCAATGCCTTCATCCAGGGCAAGGCCGCCACGTGGATCAAGTCGACCGCCAACGGCACGACGCAGCTGGTGCCGGTGAAAGACCTCCAGTGGAACGCCACCGCCACGCCCAGGGGGCCGAAGCTCAAGAGCGACAAGTGGATCTGGGGCGGTGGGAGCGCGTGGTGGATCTCGTCGGGCAGCAAGAGCGTCGACGGGACGTGGGAGCTGCTCAAGTATCTGGAGAGCCCCGAGTCGGGAAAGAAGTTCGCGCAGGGTGGGTTCGCGCCGATCCGCTACTCGGTGCTGAACTCCCCGGACTGGCTGCGTTCCGACCAGCCGCCCAGGAGCAAAAAGCCGCTCGTGGACGGGCTGAAACGTCTGCTGCCGTTTCCCAAGCTGACTAACTGGGACGCCTTCAACTCGGCGATCGGTAAGGAGGTGGATTCGCTATGGAAGGGCGAGCGCCGCGGGCGAGAGGTGGCCCAGCGCATCCGGCAGGCTACCGACCCGATCCTGGCAGAGCACCAGGCGGCGATCAAGGGGAAGTAGCGAGCTAGACCCAGGGGTTGCGTTCGGGCGAGAGCAGCGCGAGCGCCCCACCGGTGTGTGCCCCACCGGGCGTCGCCGCGCGTCCCCCAGGCTCCCAGCACCCCATCTCCGGCCTCAGCAGCGGATCCTCCTCGCCCTCACCTAGCTGCCCGCGCACCCACTCCTGCAGCTGGCCCCGCAGCACCCGCGTCACCTCGGGCAGCTCCGACGCCAGATCGTTCGTCTCGTCCGGATCGTCGCGCAGGTCATACAGCTCCACCCAGTCCACCTTTTTCCGGGTGGGCCGCGCCAGCGCCAGGCCGCCCGCGAACTTGTGGATCAGCTTGTACCGCTCGTTCTCGATGCAGCGCGAGGCGAGGTAGCGCGTCCACTCCGAGTACGTCCGCTCATGCAGCCGGCCGTTGCGGCCGCTGGCGAGTGGCACGAGGCTCCTGCCCTGGAACGAGTCTGGCGGCGTCAGCCCCACCAGCTCCGTCAGTGTCGGCGCAATGTCAATCGCCTGGCTCAGCCCCTCTACCGTTTTCCCTGCGGGCAGCTTCCCCGGCGCCCGCACGATCAGCGGCACGCCAATCGTCGCGTCGTACAACTCGTCGTGCGCGAACGGCACTCGGTGCTCGGCCATGCTCTCGCCGTGGTCCGACGTCAGCGCCACGACCGCGTTCTGCCCGATGCCCAGCCCGTCCAGGTGATCGAGGAGCGCCCCAAACATCGAGTCGAAGTAGTTGATCCCACCGTCGTAGGCGTCGACCTTCCGGCGCGCGTCGGGCGCCCACTCCGCGCCCGCCCGCCCCTCCACCGCCGCCACCGGCCCCCAGCCGCGCACGTAGTCCTCGCCGCTCGCCGCGCGGTGCACCGGGATCTCGTCGCCGATCTTCTGCCCCGGATAGCGCTCCCCGTGCGGCGCCGGCGCCAGGTATGGGCCGTGCACGTCCCAGTAGTGCACGAACAGGAAGAAGTCCTCTTTCGCGTGCTGCTCCAGCCACGGGAACAGCCGGTGGTGCAGCACCTCCGCCCCCACCATGCGGTGCGTCCCCGGCGTTACGCACACGTGGTACTCGTACCCGCGCACGAACCACTTGGGCCGGTTGGAGAAGTTGATCAGGTTGTCGAACGACGCCGTCAGCGCCCCACCGCCGACGTAACGCCCGTGCTCGATTTGCAGCGGTCCGCGCGGCAGCCGGAACACGTCCGCCAGCACCGGGGTGCGGTCGTCCACCGCGACCGGGAAGTTGTGGTTCTGCCCGGAGGGGTTGGCCAGCACCTTGTGCGTCGTGCCGTACTGGCCCGTGATGATGCTAGTGAAGGACGGCAGCGTGTACGGCGCCTGGCTGACGTGCCGCGCGAAGCGCACGCCCTGCGCCGCGAAGGCGTCGATGCGGGGGCTGGTCGGCCGGAAGTAGCCGTAGCACCCCATGTGATCCGCCCGCAGCGTGTCGCTCACTACCAGAATGACTTGCATGGGCCGCATGGTGACCGCTAGAACCCGTTTCGTGCCACCCGAAGCCGCCCAACCAGGGCCCCGCGACGCCGCGACGAGGCTCGACGAGCTGATCATCGGGTATCAGGTCACGCAGGCGCTCCGTGTGGTCGCGGTGCTGGGGATCGCGGACCTCCTGCGGGACGGCGAGCGTCACGTTGACGATCTGGCAAAGCAGTCCGACAGCGATCCCGGCGCGCTCTACCGCGTGCTCCGTGCGCTGGCGAGCGTGGGTGTGTTCCACGAGGCGCCGGGCCGGCGGTTCGCGCTCACCGAGCTGGGCGAGTGCCTGCGCTCGGACTCAGCGCAGCCGCTTGCCCCGTGGGCCGCCTTCGTCTCGTCGCCGCCCCAGTGGGCGGCCTGGGGCAACCTGCTCCACTCGGTGCGCACCGGAGAGAACGCCTTCCGCCACACCCACGCCATGCGCGTCTGGGAGTACCGCGCGCAGCACCCAGAGGCGGCCGCGTCTTTCAACGCCGCCATGGTGGGCGGCTCACGGCGCGCGGCCCAGGACGTCCTCAAAGCGTATGACTTCTCGCGCTTCGACTCTGTGGCGGACGTCGGCGGCGGGCACGGCGCGCTGCTGGCCGCCATCCTGGCGGCGCATCCCCACCTGCGCGGCACGCTCTTCGACCAGGCGCACGTCGTCGCCGGCGCCGGTGAGACGCTGCGCGCCGCGGGGGTCGCCGAGCGCTGCGAGGTCGTCGGAGGCAGCTTCTTCGAGTCGGTGCCCGCGGGGATCGACTGCTACGCGCTCAAGTTCGTCATCCACGACTGGGAGGACGACGAGTCGGTCGCCATCCTGCGCACTGTGCGCCGCGCGATGGGCGCACCCGGCGAGACACCGCGCGGCACGCTGCTGCTGATCGAGCGCGTGATCGAACCGCCCAACCGCGGCATGCGCGCCAAGTTCTCCGACCTCAACATGCTCGTCTCCCCGGGCGGCCGCGAGCGCACGCTCGACGAGTACGCCGCGCTGCTCGACACCGCTGGCTTCCGCCTCACGCGGGTGATCTCCGCCGACAGCGAGGCCGACGTGATCGAGGCGCTGCCCGTCTAGGTCTGTAGGACCCAGGTCAAGACGACCTGGGCGGAACGGGTCCCGCTAGAGCGGCCGCCGCGCCAGGGAGAAGGTCTGGCCGATCGGCCCGTCTTCGCCGCGCGTCGCCAGCCACAGGACCAGCTCCGCGACGCGGTCGGGGTGCTTCAGCCGCTCGCTGGGAGCGAAGCGCGGTGCGGCGCCCGCCTTGCGGGCCTCCTCCAGCTTGGCCTCGGGGTCGAGCCCGTTGGCGACTAGACCGGGCAGCACCTCGTTCACCTGGATGCCCCGCTCCCACACCTCCACCGCCAGGGCCTGCGTGAACATCCGCACCCCGGCCTTGGCGACGTTGTAGGACGAGTTGCCGCCCCGCGGCGCCTCGTGCCCCATGCCCGACCCGATGTTC
>DASTZM010000372.1:0-7335 GCA_035764305.1 Chloroflexota bacterium
GGCCGGCTTGGGTCCGGTCGATGGCGACACCGCTGCCGCGTCGACGAAGGCGTAGTTCTTCGTCTTGGGGTTCAAGACGTGCAGGCGCGGCCCCTCGGCCGGCGCCATCACCAGCAACTGGTCTCCCGCCGCGACCCGACCGAAGCTCGTACCACCGGTCATCCCCGACCATAGGTCGGTCGCTCGCTGCGCCGCCACCCAAGACGGGCGGTACGACGGCGCCACCGGCGGCGCGAGCGAGGGAGGCGGATCGAACTCGCCGGGTACGGGAGGGTCGGACGGGCCGATCAGCGTCGCCTCGATGTACCCGAGCTGCTCGCTCCGCCCATCCTGAACGTAGTAGCGCTGCCCCACTGCCGGCGCCAGCACGAGCAGCTTGGAGAATGGCGCCAGCTCGATCAGCGACTCGGCGCCGTCGTTAGGACCCGCCAGCAGCGCCGCCGGCGTGTGGTTGGCAACCCAGAAGGGCCGGAACAGCGGCGTGCTGACCACAGACGGCAGGCTGCCTCCCTCCTCCGGCGGCGGCCCGCTCGGCGCCAGCGCGAGTGCATCGACGTAGCCGTACGCCTGCTCCGCCGCCTCCCGAACGTACACGCGCCCGCCGCCTGGAAAAGGCTGCGTGTCCGGGACAAACACGTACTGCCCGCGCGGCAGTTGCCCGAAGCTCGACGCTCCCGTATCCGGGCCGGACCACATGTCCGCCGGGCGCATCAGCTGCGCCCACCAGCCCGGCGGCGCCTGCGTCTGCGCCCTGGCGGAGATCGGCGCTGCGCGACAGGTTGCGAGGAGCGACGCCAGGATCAGTACACCAAGAAGATGAAGATGGCGCACTGGAGGCGAAGTATAGTGTGATTGATGCGCGCGCTTACCCTCGCGGCGCTCGTGTCTTTTCTGCTGGCGTTCGCCCCTCACGCCGTCCACGCGCAGGCGGAGCCGGTCGAGGTCGTCGAGAACACCGCCCAATCGGTCTTCGGCGCCGACGTGCGCGAGCTGCGCTTCGGCCTCCGTGCCCGCGCGTCCGAGGACCGCATTCGCTCGGTGATGCTCCTGTATTACGTCGACGACTCGTCCGTCCAGAACTCAGCCATCCCCAACTTCCAGCCCGGCAGCAGCGTGACCGCCGTCTACCTCTGGCGCGTTGCCGGTCTGCTCGCCCCTGGCTCGGAAATCAAGTACCAGTGGCAGATCGAGACCGATTCGGGGAAGAAACACACGACCTCTCCCCAGACTGTCGCCTTCACCGACGGGCGCTTCCAGTGGCGCGAGATGAAGGGCGACCAGGTCACCCTTTACTGGCACGACCTCGATCAGGTCAGCGCCCAGTCGCTGCTCGACGAGGCGCGCCGCGCGCAGTCGCGCCTTCGGACAGACTACGGCCTGACGCTCGACCGACCGGTGCGCATCTACACCTACGCGCGCGCCCAGGACTATTCCAGCGCCGTCGCCACAGCCGGCCGGCGCCTCGAGGGCGCGATGACCTTCGCGCCGGACCGCATCTTCGTCCTGATCCAACCAGGCGCCGAGGGCATGAGCAATGCGCTCCAGGCGGTGCGCCAGGAGATCTCGACCGCCGTATTTGTTCAGCGAACCGACAACCCGTACGGGCCACCGCCCCAGTGGCTCGCCGAGGGCTTCTCCCTCTTCCTCGGCGGGCAGGCCGTCTCCGATAACAACCAGAAGGCGCTCCAGCAATTCGCCAAAGACAACCGGCTCCTCCCGCTGCGCGCGCTCAACGGCAACTTCCCCAGCACCGACAACGAGCGCGCACTCGCCTACGCTGAGAGCCTCTCGGTCGTCAAGTTCATGTTCGACACCTACGGCGCCGAGAAGGTTCGTGCCACGCTCGCGGCCTTCAAGGAAGGAACGACCGTTGACGACGGCCTCAAGAAGGGGCTCGGCGTCACGCTCGAGCAGCTCGAGACGCGCTGGAAGAACTCGCTGAAGAGCGGTAGCGCTGCGCGGCCAGTGCCAAAGGGCGGGGCCGTCAGTCCCGAAGACCCGGTCGCCCGCGTATTCGGTGTTCAGGCGGTCGAGTTCTGGCAGGGGATCTTCGGCCCGAATGGTCGCTTGGTGCTCGTCGGCGGCGCTCTCGTCGCCGTCATTGCCGTGGTTGGCGTCGTCGTCGGCTCTGTCTTCGCTGCGATCCGCAAGGCGCGGCAGGAGACCGAGGACCTCTAGCGTGGAACGGGAACGGCCGGGCCGGCGGCCGGCGAGTGACTATTCGCCGCTGGCGCGCAGGCCGCGTGGCGGATCGCCGAGCTTGACGTCCCAATTGTAGTCCATCGCTCGGCGCAGGAGGTCGATGTACTGCTCGAACTCCTCCCTGTCGAAGTAGAGCGTGATCCCCTTGGACGCGACGTCGACGAGCCACTCATCGTTCTGCTCGTCGTGGTAGATGGCCCCCGCTTCGCCTTCGGCCACCAGCCGGATCGTCTCGTTCACACGCTTGCCTCGCAGTATACGTGGAAGGCAAGATTGAGGCCGCCTCCTCCCTCCTGACCCAATGAAGATCTCTGAGGCCCTCCGCACCACCTTCCCCTGCTTCTCCTTCGAGTTCTTCCCGCCGCGCAACGAGGAGGGCACTGCGCAGCTAATCGAGACCGTCGGCCGACTGCGCGTACTCGGCCCGACTTTCGTGTCGGTCACCTACGGCGCCGGCGGCAGTACGCGTCAGCGCACCCTGGAGCTCGTCTCCCGCTTCAAGGCGGAGTTCGACATCGAGGCCATGGCGCACCTCACCTGCGTTGGCTCATCGCGCGACGACCTGCGCGCCACGCTCGACCGGCTGCAGGGCGCAGGGATCGAGAACATCATGGCCCTGCGCGGGGACCCACCCAAGGGTGCCGCCGAGTTTGTCCCCGCTCCCGATGGTCCGGCGCATGCCACCGACCTCATCGAGCTGATCACCGGCAGCTATCCATTCGACGTCGGCGCCGCGTGCTACCCCGAGGGCCACCCTGAGAGCCCCGATCTGGAGCACGACCTGGAGTGGGTCGCGCGCAAGGTTGGGGTGGGCGCAAAGTTCCTGGTCTCGCAGGCGTTCTTCGACAACCTGCACTACTTCGCTTTCGTCGAGCGCGCGCGGGCGCGCGGCGTCCGCGTCCCGATCATCCCCGGCATCATGCCCATCACCGACCTGCGTGTCATGCGGCGCATCATGGAGCTCGATCCCCGCACCACCATCCCTGCCCCGCTAAAGGCCGAGATCGAGCGCCGCGCGGACAACCCCGAAGCGGTGGTCGAGCTCGGTGTCGCCTACGCCACGCTCCAGTGCGAGGAGCTCTTGCGATGCGGCGCGCCCGGCGTGCACTTCTACACGCTCAACCGCTCCCCCGCCACCAGCGCTATCCTGTCCGCGCTGCAGGTTACCCAGCCTTGGCTCAACGCCCGGACGCCGGCCCCCGCGCTGCCAGCTCACTCTGCAGTCGGCTGATCTCGGCAAAGTCGTCCTGCACCTTGCCGTAGAGGCGCTGGTAGACGCCGAACAGCCGCTCATAGAGCGCGTGACGTTCGTCGTCGGGCGCCACTGTCTCGGTCGGACTGACCATCCCAGCCAGGTCCTCGAAGCCGGACACCATCCCCGTCCCCAACATGGCCAGCTGCGCCGCCCCCAGTGCCGACGCTTCGGGTGAGTCGACCAGGCGCAGCGGCCGCCCGAGGACGTCGGCAACGATCTGCAGCCACAGCGGCGAGCGAATGAACCCGCCGGCGGCGCGGATCTCGTGAGCGGCCCCCGCCACTTCCTGCATCGGCTCGAAAATCGTCCGCATCCGGTAGGCCACGCCTTCCAGCGTGGCGCGCGCCAGGTGCCGGTAGTCATGCGCCAGCGAGAGCCCAAATAGCAGCCCGCGCGCGTTGGCGTTCCAACCCGGTGAGCGCTCCCCGGCCAGATACGGCAGGAAGACCAGCCCGCTCGATCCGGGCGCGATCTCGGACGCCCACGCATTGAGCTGCTCGATCTCGACTGCGCCCGCCTCGCCCGCCGAGAGACCGTGTGAAAGCTGGTCGCGCAGCCAGGCGTACACGATGCCGGCGTTGTTGATCGCCGCGCCGACGACCCATTTCCCCGCCGCCAGGTAGTAGCACCACGTACGCGCGTGCGCGTCGGTCTGGAACGAGTCGACCACGCTGCGGATCGCGCCGCTCGTCGCGACCATCGCCACCATCTGCCCCGGCGAGACCGTCCCGCTGCCGATCGTTTGCAGCACGCCATCCCCTCCCCCCGCGACGATGGCGCAGTCCTCCGGCAGGCCCAGCGCGCGCAGTTGCGCCGCGCTCGCGCGGACCGTCTCGGTCGTCTCGATCACCGGCGGCAGTTGTCGGACGTCGATTCCGCTCACCGCCAGCGCCTCGTCGTCCCACCGTCCCTCTCGCCCGTTGTAGAGCCCTGTCCCACTTGCTACCGACCGGTCGCAGACCAGCTGCCCGGTCCACCGGTGCAGCACGTACTCCTTGATCCCCGCGAACGTCGCCGTGCGCCTGAACACGTCGGGCCGCTTGCGGCGCAGCCAACGGATCTTGGCCGAGCAGTACATCGGATGCACCGGTCCTCCGACGCGCGCGTACAGCGCCAGCGGGTCGATCTCCAGTCGCATCTGGTCCGCCTCGCCCGACGCGCGGGTGTCGGCCCAGATCATCGTCGGCGCCAGGGCCTCTCCTGCCGCGTCCAGCGGGATCAACGAGTGCAGGATGGCCGAGAGACCAAGCGCCCGGGGCCGGAGACCTTGCTCTGTAGACCACGCCGCCGCCTCGCGCACGCAGCGCGTGATCGCTTCAAGTACCTGCGCTGGATCCTGTTCCGCCCAACCAGGATGCGGACTGTGCAGCGGGTAGTCAGCCGACGTCGCGTGCAACTGCCGACCTGACGGATCGAATACGACCCCCCGCGCGCCGGTGGTGCCGATGTCCGCCCCCAGGACGACATCACCGCCGCGCTCGGCCACCGGCACGCGCGCATTCTAGGCGTTGCGCGCTTGGATAGAATGTTGAGCGAATTACTTTACTTATGCGCCTGTCGATCAAAGGAGACTACGGTGTTCGCGCGCTGCTCGACCTGGGGGAGCGAGTCGGCCAGGGGCCTGTGCAGAGCGAAGCCATCGCCAAGCGGCAGGGGATCTCGGAGGCGTATCTGGACCAGCTCTTGACTCAGCTGCGGCGTGCCGGGCTCGTGCGCAGCGTGCGCGGCCCGCGCGGCGGACACGAGCTGGCACGCACGCCTGAGCAGATCACGCTCGACGAGGCGCTCGCCGCACTCGAAGGAGACTACCTGGACATCCTTCCCGACTCCGAGGCGGACCTTCCATCGGTCGTCGTGCAGCGGGAGGTGTGGTCGCGCGTGCGCGAGTGCGCCCAGACCATTCTGCGTGAGACGACGCTCCGAGCCCTGCTCGAGCGTCAGGCCGAGCTGAGCGCTCCCGCGCGCTACTACATCTAGCCATGCCCATCGCTTCCAGCGCGCTCGACCTGATTGGCAACACGCCCCTCGTCCGGCTAGGCCGCATCGTGCCTGAGGGCGCCGCCACGCTGTACGGCAAGGTCGAGGCGCGCAACCCCGGCGGCAGCGTCAAGGACCGCATCGCGCTCGCCATGATCGAGGCCGCCGAGCGCGAAGGGCAGCTCTCGCCCGGAGCGACGATTGTCGAGCCGACCAGCGGAAACACCGGCATCGGACTGGCAGTCGTGTGCGCGGTCAAGGGCTACAAGCTCGTGCTCACCATGCCCGAGCACATGAGCATCGAGCGCCGCAAGCTTCTCGAGCGCCTCGGCGCCGAGCTGGTCCTGACCCCCGCCATTGAAGAGATGGGCGGCGCCGTCTTCGCCGCGCGCCAGCTCGCCGAAGAGAAGGGCTACTTCATGCCCGCCCAGTTCGACAATCCCGCCAACCCGGAGATCCACCGACGGACCACTGGGCCCGAGATTCTGCGCGACACCGACGGATGCGTCGACGCCTTCGTCGCCGGCATCGGCACGGGCGGCACGATCACCGGCGTCGGTCAGTACCTCAAACGCGAGCTTGGCGTCGACAACGTGCGGGTGATTGGCGTCGAGCCCGACCGCTCCGCCGTGCTGAGCGGCGCCAAGATGGGGCGCCACGCCATTCAGGGCATCGGTGCCGGCTTCCAACCCGGCATCCTCGACCGCGACGTGCTTGACGGGATCAGTAGGGTGCGTGATGAGGACGCGCTGGAGACCGCCGGACGCCTCGCCCGCGAGGAGGGTCTGCTGGTCGGAATCTCGTCCGGCGCCAACGTCTTCGCCGCTTGCCGCGTGGCGTCAGAGCTCGGCCCCGGAAAGACGGTGGTGACCATCCTGCCCGACACCGGTGAGCGCTATCTGAGTGTTAGTTTCTGATTCAACGAGAAGGAAGATGGCAGTGAAGGTCTACATACCAACGCCGTTCCGGCGACTCACCGACAATCAGGCTCGCGTCGACGCATCGTCGGGGACCATCGGCGAGCTGCTCACCGAGCTGGAGGACAAGTACCCCGGCATGCGGGAACGTCTGCGCGACGACAAGGGTGCGCTGCTCGGCTACATCAACGTCTACGTGAACAGCGAAGAGATCTCTGAGCTGCAGGGCGAGAAGACCTCGCTCAAAGATGGAGATGAGGTGAGCATCATCCCCGCGGTCGCCGGCGGTTCGGGCTTCGCGTTCACCGAAGAGCAGGTCAAGCGCTACAGCCGTCACCTCCTACTTGGTGAAGTGGGACCGGTCGGCCAGCGCAAGCTGATGCAGGCCCGCGTGCTGCTCATCGGCGCGGGCGGCCTGGGCTCTCCCGCAGCGCTGTACCTCGGCGCCGCCGGCGTCGGCACACTCGGCATCGTCGACTTCGACGTCGTCGATCACTCCAACCTCCAGCGCCAGGTGCTCCACGGCAGCGACGACGTCGGTCGCCTGAAGGTCGAAAGCGCAAAGATCACGATCAACGACATCAACCCGAACGTCAAGGTTGAGGCGCACAACGCCATCCTCGACTCGACCAACGCCTTCGAGCTGTTCAAGGACTACGAGATCATCGTCAACGGCGTCGACAACTTTCCGGCACGCTACCTGGCCAACGACGCCACGGTGATGCTCAAGAAGCCGATGGTCGACGCCGGTATCAACCAGTTCGAGGGCATGGTCAGCGTCTACCAGCCGGGCAGCGGCTGCTACCGCTGCCTCTACCCCGAGCCTCCTCCGCCGGGCGCGGTGCCATCGTGCGCCGAGGCCGGCGTTCTTGGCGTCCTGCCTGGCATCGTCGGCAGCCTGCAGGCGCTCGAAACGATCAAGCTGATTCTGGGCATAGGCGAGCCCCTCATCGGGCGTCTGCTGCTCTTTGACGCGCTCTCGAT
>DASTZM010000373.1:0-13365 GCA_035764305.1 Chloroflexota bacterium
CCAGCGCCACCGGATCCGTCGACGCCAGCAGGACGTTCGTCTCCCGCGGCTCGACCGTTCGTGGTCCCGCGCCGTCGCCCGAGATCGACGCGTCCATCACCCCGCACACCGCGCTGTGCGTGCTCTGCTGGAGCAGCAGCAGGTCCACAAGCACGTCGTGTGGGTGCGCCGCGGCCACGCCGCCCCCTGCCGGCAGCCACGCCGACCAGCCGTTCTCTACCGCCCCCGCCAGCCCGACCAGCCCGTGCGTCTTCAGCGTCGGCAGGTGCACCGCCACCGTCCCCTTGAACGCCCGCGGCACGGGCAGCCCCGTCGGCAGGATGTCGTCCAGCACCAGCAGGCGCCGGTCCCGCGGGTACGGCAGGATCTGCCCGCGCCCCAGCGGCTCGAACTCCTGCCCGTGGCGCGCCAGCGCCGCCGGCCAGCACGAGTCCCGCGCGCCGCGCCGCGGACTGCCTGTGTGCCCCGTCCCGGCCACCCACCGCCAGCGCCGGTTCGCCTCGCCCGCGATCGCGGCCACGCCGTCGAGCTGCCAGGGCGGGCTCGTGGCGCCCGGGAAGAAGCGTGACCACGTCAGGCTCCCGTAGACCACCACGTCGGCCGCGTCGCGCAGCAGCGCCGCGCAGCCGCTCAGCTCCAGGACGCGCCGGTAGTCCTCCAGCACCGTGCTCGGCGTCGTGCGCACCACCGCGACGCGGCCCCGCCGCGCCGCGGCGCCGTCTACCATTGATCGCGACCTAGTATGGCCCGCGTCGCCTGCAGCCCCGCCGGGTGGCACGGGCACGGGCTCTCCTTCGAACGCATCCTCGACGGCGTCGCCGACACCGGCTACGCCGGCGTGGAAGCCAACCGCCAGGCGTTCGAGACATTCAGCCAAGAGGTGCCGCGCCTGCGCGCGCTCCTCGCCGAACGCACCCTCCGTCTCACCGCGGGCGCGCTCGTCGCCACGTTCTTCGACAAAGACGAGCTGCCCGCAGAGCGCCTTGCGCTCCGCCGCGTCGGCGACTTCATGGCTGAGGTCAACGAGGGCGCGATCGTCCTGTTCCGCACGCCCCAGCACCCCGCGCGGCGCGACATGGTCGCCGGTGAGCCGCCCCTCCTACCGCTCTCGGTCGACCGCCTCGGCCGGCTCGCCGACACGCTCAACGAGTTCGGCGACCGTTGTCGCGACTGGGGCTTGATCGGCGCGGTGCAGAACCGCGTCGGCACCTACCTGGAGACTCCCGACGAGTACACCGAGGTCATCCAGCGTACCGACCCCGCGCTCGTCTGGCTCGCCCCCGACCTTGGGCACTGGACCTACGCCGGCGGCGACGTCGAGTCGCTCATCGCGCTCGAGCGCCAGCGCATCGTCTATCCCCGGCTAAAGGGCTTCGACCACTCGGTCTTCGAGACCATCGCTGCCGAGCGCCTGGGGTTCACCCAGTTCGTCCAGTCGGACGGCTTCCCGCCCCTCGACGAGGGGACGCTCGATCTGGAGGCCGCGCTCATGCCCTTCGAGAAGGCCGAGTTCGGCGGCTGGGTGTGTGTCGAGCTCGACCCGGGTTCGGTCTATGCCGATGACCCCCGAGCCTGCGCACAGCGAAGCCGGGAGTTCTTACGCTCCCGGCTCCACTGGTGACCTGCGGATGACTACGCGCCGCGTCTGGGCGGGGCCGCCGGCGCCTGGCCAGGAGTCGCCTGGCGGGCGGCGCGCTCCTTCGTCTTTAGGCGCTCGCGCGTCTTGCGGCGCTTCTTCAGCGCCACTTTTCTCCGTTTGTTCATCGCACAGATTGTAAGCCGTCCCGCATGGTCCTCGACCGCACGTTTGACCTCCTCCGCCGCTCCGTAGACGACGGCTTGGTCCCGGGCGCCGCCGCCGCCGTCGGCACGGTCGACGGGACTCTGCGCGCCGAGGCCTTCGGCGCGGCCCAGCTCACGCCCCGCAAGCGCGCGCTCGACGTCGAGATGCTCTTCGACTGCGCCTCGCTCACCAAGATCGTCGTCACCACGACGCTCGCCCTCCAGGCCATCGAGGAGGGCGCGCTCTTCCTCAACCAGAAGGTCGCCGCCCTCCTCCCCGAGTTCGGCGCCGCCGGCAAGGGCGACGTCACCGTGAGGCACCTCCTTACCCACACCTCCGGCCTGCCCGCCTGGATCGACCTCGCGGCGGCGGGCAAGACCCGCGCCGGCGCGCTGCGCGCGGTCTTCGAAGCTCCCCTCGCCCAGCCGGCCGGCACCGCCGTCGTCTACAGCGACCTCGGCTTCATCACCCTCGGCGAGGCGCTTTCCCGCGCTCTGAACGCTCCTCTGCATAGGCTGGCGCGTCAGCGCATCTTCGAGCCGCTGGCCATGCGCGGCGCGCGCTACCGCCCGACCGAGTCCGATCGCAAGCGCTGCGTCACCACTGAGGTCATGAAGGAGCGCGGCGGCGCCATCACCGGACGAGTGCACGACGAGAACTGCGCCACGCTCGGCGGCGTCGCCGGCCACGCCGGCCTGTTTGCCCCACTCGCCGACCTCGAGCGCTTCTGCCGCATGTGGCTCAACGACGGCCAGCTCGACGGGCGGCGCGTCCTCTCCCGTGCGGCCGTCGAGGCCGCGACGCGCGACCAGACCCAGGGAGTCGACCCGCTCGCGCGGCGTGGCCTCGGCTGGGTGCTCCAGCCCAACGGCTTCTGGCCCGCGGCCGACCTCGCCTCGCCCCGCACCTTCAGCCACACCGGCTTCACCGGCACCTCGCTGGTGATCGACCCTGAGCGCGGGCTCTACGCCGTGCTCCTCACCAACCGCGTCCACCCCACCCGCGGCGGCGACAGCGCCGACCGCATCCGCACCGTGCGCGCGCGCTTCCACAACGCCGCCTGGTCCGAGCTGAGCTGAGCCCGGCGGGGCGAGCCCCTAGCCGTCGATCCGCCACCCTTCGCGCGATTCGCGCAGCCGCGCCGCCATCGCGTCGGCCCGCGTGGTGAGCCGCGTCCGTACCGGGTCCGGACCTGCCTCGCTCCCCGCCGCGTCGACCGTCGCCACCAGCAGCTCGACCGCGCCCAGCAGATCCTGGCGGTGGATGTATTCCGCCTCGATCCGCATCTCCGGACTCACGTTGTGATAGTTGCCCAGCGGCAGCGCCACGCCGGTCGCCACGTACCCGAAAGTCGCGAACGCCGTCGCCTCACACGTCCCGCCCGCCATCAGCTGGCGCTGCACGGGCACCGCCGGCGTCCGTTCCGCCAGCTGCGCCGCTGCCCGCCGAAGCAGCGCCTCGCCCTCCGGATGGAACGCGGCCGTGCGGTCGCCCACGCGGATCACCGGCCCGCCCCCTTGCTCCGCTCCGGGCAGCGCCCTGCTCGCCTCCAGCGAGACCACCAGCGTCGATTTGGGGAGCAAGCCCTCGCGCGCCACCAGCGTCGCACCGGTCAGCCCGACCTCCTCCGCGCGTGTGAACACCCCCACCACGTCCCCGTCCATCCCTCGCGCCGCGCAGTCGCTCAGCGCCGCCAGGATCGCCGCGCACCCCGCCAGGTCGTCCATCGCCGGCCCGTGCAGCGTCTCCCCGTCCTCGCGAAATGCCTCGACGTCGAAGACGCCAAATGCGCCCGGCGGAATCGGCGAGTCGACCTCGAGCGCCAGCATCACCCCGTCCTCCTCCTCGCGGCGCGACACGATTCGCCCCCGCGTCTCGCGGTCCCGCCCGATCAGGCGTACCGGGATCGGTCGCTCGAAGCACTTCGCGTTGACGCCACCCAGCAGCCGCCCGACAGGCGGATCGGTCGAGACGACTTCCAGCGCGGGATGATCCATGTGCGCCACCAGCGCGAGTGGCACGCCGCCTGCGCTTGACGAGCGGCGTGGCGGACGCACGTACAGGTTGCCGTACGCGTCGCTCGTCACCGCCAGCCCAAACTCCCGGCACAGAGCCAGGATGCGCCGGGCCACGTATTCTTCGTGCAGCGGTGCGGTGGGGCACGCCGAAAGCGCGCTGAGGATGTCGACTGCCCGCACCGCCGCCGAGTATAGGAAGCAGGACATGACCGCGCCGCGCTCCGCGACCACTCGCCGCGCCGCCCTGTTGGGCGCCGCCGCGCTGGTCGTCGCCTGCCGGCCCGCCGCACGCGCCGCCCTGCCCGACGCCGCCCCGAACACGCCGGTCCGCCCGCCCGCGCTCGCGCCCTCGGCCACCGCCGCCAGCCGCTCCGGCACGCTCGGCGCGACGGCGACCTTCGACGAGGACACCGTCGCCGCCGGTATCCAGGCGACCCTCGACAGGCAGGCCGCCGCCCGGTCCGCCGCCGATCGTGAGGCCTTCACCGCCACCGTCGACCAGCGCAACCTGGTCTGGCGGCGCATCCAGTCGGAGGCCTTTGCCGCCGCCACCGCTCGCGGAGCGCAGCCCGGCCCCACCTATCGCGTGACGCGCATCGAGCCGAAGCAGGCGGGGTACGTCAAGGCCTGGATCGACGTGCTGCCCCCCAACGGCTCCGAGCCTACCGCTCAGGGCGTGTGGGTCTTTCGCGAGGCCGAGAACGGCTGGCTCCACACCGAGATCCTCAACGAGGAGCTCGGGCCGCGCAAGACGCTCGAGACCGAGCACTTCACGCTGCTCTACTACGAGTGGGATGACGACGTGATCGAGCGCGTCGGCGCCACCGCCGAGCGCGCCCACGCGCGCATCCTGTCCAAGACCGGCCTCGGCCCTTCCGTCCGCCCCACGATCAACGTCAACCCGACCTACGGCTCTCACTCCGCCC
Organism: Chloroflexota bacterium; assembly: GCA_035764305.1. Classification (GTDB taxonomy): domain Bacteria; phylum Chloroflexota; class UBA11872; order UBA12225; family UBA12225; genus DASTZM01. Next base: position 4,728 of record DASTZM010000373.1, read on the forward strand.
TCCGCGGCTTCGGCACGTGGGCGCTCTACATGTCCGGAAGCGACACGATTCTGATCCGCTCGCTCGAGTCCTATGGCGCTGGCATGACCGCGCCGGGCGAGGCGCCCGAAGACCGGCTGCTCGTCGCGCTGACGCACGAGTACGGACACCTCGTCAACAACAGCGTCGTCTCCACCGTGAAGATGCCCAAGTGGATGGTCGAGGGATTTGCCGAGTACGTCGCCGACAACCTGCGTGCGGGCTCGTTGCTCTCCGCCCTGCGCGGCGGACGCACCATGACCCTCGATCGCGCCAGCGAGATCATCGAATGGGGGGAGGACCCCGGGCGCGGCTTCACCGGCGCCGACCTCGACCTCGCCTACGCCCACTCGGCGCACGCCACTACCTACTTCATGGAGCGATTCGGGCAGGATCGCTTCTTCGCCCTCGCCACCGAGTTCGCCGATACGCGGCGCTGGGAGCCCGCCTTCCAGACTCACGCCGGCATCGCGTGGTCCGACTTCGAGCGCGACTGGGTGGCGTGGGCGCGCCGGCGCTACGGCCTCTAGCGTCCCGCTCCGGCGCTTAGCGCCCCAGCCGCTCGGCGGCGCGCAGCGTGTTGCGCAGCAAGATCGCCGTCGTCACCTGCTCGGTCCCGCCCGGTATCGCCGCCAGGATCCCCGCCACCTCGGCCACGCCCGGATCGACGTCTCCCACCAGCTTGTCCCCCTCGCCCGGCGTCGTGCCGAAGTCGACCACCGTCGCGCCCGGCTTGACCATCTGCGCCGTGATCAGCCCCGGCTTCCCCACCGCCGCGCACAGCACGTCCGCACGGCGGCACACCGCCGCCAGGTCGCGCGTGCGCGTGTGGCACAGCGTCACCGTCGCGTGCTCCGCCAGCAGCATCAGCGCTAGTGGCTTTCCGACGATCGCACTGCGGCCCACCACCACCGCCTCCGCCCCCATGAGCGGCACCCCGTTCCGCTTCAGCAGCTCCATCCCTCCCGCGGGCGTGCACGGCGTCAGCCCATCCACACCCAGCGCCAGGCGTCCCATGCTGGTAGACGTGATCCCGTCCACGTCCTTCTCGGGATCGAGCTGCTCCGCCACCGTCGCGCTCGTCAGCGGCTCCGGGAGCGGGAGCATGACGATCACGCCGTGCACTGCATCGTCGGCATTCAGCTCGTGCAGCGCGGCGCGCAGCGCTGGATCGCCTGCCCTCGGGTCGACGCGCACGTCCCGCCACGCGATCCCCGCGCGCTTCGCTTGCCGGCCAATCGAGCCCACGTACCACGCCGACGCCGGATCGTCGCCCGCCAGCACCGTCGCCAGGCCGGGCGCCGGCAGGCCCGCCGCGACGCGCGCCGCGATCGCCTGTGTGACCTCACCCCGCACCGCCTCGGCGGCGGCGCGGCCGTCCAGCAGCCGCGACGTCAACGCGCGCTGGGCGCCGCGCCCGCCGGCAGCTTCTTCATCATCCCGTTCCACGCCTCCAGGCACAGTCGGGACGCCTCCTCCCCACCTTCCGAGAAGGCGCTGCCGCCCGGACGGTTGACCGCCTCTTCCGAGAGATGCGCCTTGACGCGGTAATGCGTCTCGAGTGAGGCGCAGTCGCTGTACCCATCCTGCACCAGCAGCGCCAGCTGGCGTGGGATGTCGACCTCGCCATCGCCGAGCACGGTCGCGTGCTTCTCCCCACCGCGCGTGATCACGTCCTTCAAGTGCACGTGCGCGATGTGCGGCTTGATCCGCTCGTAGCCATCCGGCACCGCCCGCTCGTTCCCCGTCCAGTAGGCGTTGCCCGGATCCCACACCGCCTTGACCGCCGGCGAGCCGATCGCTTCCAGCACTTCGGCCGTCTCCTTGCCCGTGCCCGCGAAGCACGCCGGCTCGTTCTCGATCCCCAGCGTGATCCCCTCCCCCGCGGCGATGCGCGCCGGCTCCGCGTACGCCTGCACGATTCGATCGAAGACCGGCCCGATCTCCCCCTTCTTCCAGAAGGTGAACGTCCGGATGATCGTCGCGCCCAGCGTGTGCGCCGCCGCGATCGCGCGCCGCAGCAGCGCGATGTGCTCCTGGTACTCCGCATCGCTCCCCAGCTCGGCTTTGAAGAACGGCGACGCCAGGCAGACGATGCTCAGCCCGTGCTCGGACGCGATCCGTTTCACGCGCTCCAGCTCCTGGGCGTTCATGTTGTCGATCCGCACGTCCCACGCCGTGCGGATCTCGAGCTGGTCGAGTCCAAAGTCGCGCGCCATCCGCGCCGCCAGCTCAAGGTCCTGCGAGATCTCGTCCGAGATGACCGCTCGAGTGAACATGGACGGAAGCTACCAGCCGAAGGGGTCTTGGCGGCGGACTTCGAGGAGGACGCCATGCCGCTCGCTCAGCTGGCGGACCAGCGACTTTTCGGCATCGGTCAGGTCGCGCTGCTCGGGCTCGTCTTTCGGGTCGTCGAACGGGTTCCGCTTCGCCAGCCGCCGGTCGAGCACGAACGCGACTACCCCGTCATACCGGCCGCTCAGCACCAGCGCCCCCGCCAGCGCCGTCGTCACCGGTGACGCGTCGCCGCGCAGCAGCGTGATCGTCACCGCCACCTTCTTCCCGCCCTGCTCGACCACCAGGTCGGGCGCGTAACGCGCCCCAAGGAATCCCGTGCCGCGCACGTCGTCCTTGCCGTTCACCGCGATCGTCGCCCCCGCGAGCTTCGCCGCGAGCGCCTTCTGCGCGTCGCTCCGCAGGAACAGCTCGCCCGCGTGCTGCGGGTCGAACTGCCCGTCACGCAGCGCCGCACCTATCTGCTCGGGCAGCGAGGCCGCCACGCCTCGAGGATACCGGCCCGAGATACAATCCTTTCCTGGTGATTACCTGCGCGAAGTGCGGGCAGCAGCGTGACGCGATGCCCTCTCCGCCACTGGCCGGCGAGCGCGGGATCAAGGTCCAGCAGCAAGTGTGTGAGACCTGCTGGCAGGCGTGGCTTGAGCAGTCCACGCTCCTGATCAACCACTACAACATCCAGGTCGCGGACCCCACCCAGCGCCGCCAGCTCTATCCCCTGATGGCCGAGTTCCTCAACCTCAAAGACATTGGTTGATAGAATCCTGCTTCCGTAACTCCAGACCCCTCGACCTCGCTTCCTCACTTCTAAGGAGAAACCACACTTGCTGCGCATGCGCCTCACGCGCGTCGGGTCCAAGAAGCGGCCCGCGTACCGCCTCGTCGTCGCCGACTCGCGCGCCCCGCGCGACGGGCGCCACGTCGACATCGTCGGCCACTACAACCCCATGGCCAAGCCCGCGGCTGTGAACATCGACGTCGAGCGCGCCGTCCAGTGGCTGCGCAACGGCGCGCAGCCGAGCGAGCGCGTCCGCATCCTGCTCCGCCACAGCGGCGTCCTCAAGGCGCATGAAGAAGCGCGCATCGCCGACAAGAAGGCCCGCAAGGAATCCCCTCCCGTGCGCGCCGCCAAGAAGGCCGCCGGCGAGGTCGCGGGTGCCGCACGCACCGCCTTCAAGGTCATCGTGCGCGGCGCCGGCAAGGCGGCCGACGCGGTCGCCGATGCAGCCGAGTCCGCGGCCGACGCCCTGCCGGCGCGCCGCACGCGCGCCCGCGCCGGTGCTGGCACCGCTGGCAAGACCAGCAGCAAGTCCGCGGCGAAGAAGGCGTCGGCCAAGACGTCCGCCGCCGCGAAGAAGAGCGCCGCCAAGAGCACCACCGCCGCCAAGTCCGCCGAGCGCGCCGCGGCGCGCAAGAGCGCCGCCAAGGCCGCCAAGAGCTAGCAGCCGGTCAACATGAAGCCACTCGTCGAGTTCATCGCCCGCTCGCTCGTCGACGACCCCGACGCCGTCGAGGTCCGCCAGCGCGAGGCCGGCCGCACCACCATCGTCGAGTTGACCGTCGCGCCTGACGACACCGGCAAGGTCATCGGCCGCGAGGGGCGCGTCGCCAAGGCGCTGCGCAACATCCTCCGCGTCGCCGGCAGCCGCCAGCGCCGGCGCGTGATCCTCGAGATCGACTAAGGGCGCCGCTTGTGGGGGAACGCCCCCAGGCAGAAGACCCCCACGCCGGCTGGATCGCCGTCGGTCAGGTGATGGGCGCCTTCGGGCAGCGCGGTGACCTGCGCGTCAAGCCGCTCGGCCGTTTCCCCAATCGCTTTCGCGACGTCAAGCGCGTCTTCGTCGGCGAGGAGCGTTCCCCCGCCGACGTCCTGCACCGCAAGGCCGTCGCGCAGGGCGTCGTCCTCCGCCTCAGCACCGTCACCTCGCGCGACGCCGCGCGCTCTCTCTACCAGCAGTTCCTCTACGTCCCGGAAGGCGAGGCCGTCACGCTGCCGAAGGGCGAGTACTTCGTCCATCAGATCGTCGGTCTCACCGTCGTCACGACCGACGGACAGACGCTGGGGACCGTGCGTGAGGTCATTCAGACCGGCAGCAACGACGTCTACGTCGTCCGCGGAGAAGCGGGCGAGGCGCTCATCCCGGCCACCAAAGAGGTCGTCCAGGGTGTTGACCTCGACTCCGGGACGATGAAGGTCGCGCTGCTGCCGGGACTGCTCGAGTAGACGCCGCGGTGCGCATCGACGTCCTCACCCTCTTCCCGGACATGTTCGCCGGGCCGTTCGGCGAGAGCATCGTCGCGCGCGCCGTCAAAGCAGGTGTCGTCGAGATCCACCTGCACAACCTGCGCGACTGGACTACCGACCGCCACCGCACCGTGGACGACCGCCCCTTTGGCGGCGGCGCCGGCATGGTCATGAAGCCCGAGCCGCTCTTCAAGGCGGTCGAGGCGCTGCGCCGCGGCCCGCAGAGCCAGGTCGTCCTCTTGACGCCCCAGGGCGACCTGCTGCGCCAGCCGCTCGTCGCCCAGCTCGCCAGCCACGAGCACCTCATACTCGTCTGCGGGCACTACGAGGGAGTCGACGAGCGCTTCGTCGAGCACGCCGTCGACCGAGAGATCTCGATCGGCGACTACGTCCTCAGCGGCGGGGAGCTCCCCGCGATGGTGCTGGTCGACGCGATCGTCCGCCTGCTGCCCGGCGCGCTCGGGTCGCCCGAGTCGGCGCAGGACGAGTCGCACTCCGGAGGTCTGCTCGAGTACCCCCACTACACGCGACCGGCTGAGTTTCGGGGCTGGTCCGTGCCGGAGATCCTGCTCTCGGGCAACCACGGCGAGGTCGAGAAATGGCGCCGCGAACAAGCGGTGCAGCGCACCCGCCGGCGTCGTCCTGACCTGTTACAGTAATCGGCGACTATCATGGCCAACGTTATCGACGAGCTGCAGCGCGAGCAGCTCCGCACCGACGTGCCCGAGTTCGGCGTCGGCGACACGCTTCGCGTCCACGTCAAGGTCACCGAGGGCAATCGCGAGCGCGTCCAGGCGTTCGAGGGCGTGTGCATGCGCTACCGCGGCGGCAGCAGCGGGACCAAGTTCACCGTGCGCAAGATCTCGCACGGGATCGGCGTCGAGCGCGACTTCCTGCTCCACTCCCCCCAGATCGACAAGATCGAGGTGACGCGCCGCGGCAAGGTGCGCCGCGCGCAGCTCTATTACCTGCGCGGCCTGGTCGGCAAGGCCGCCCGCATCAAAGAGCGCGGCTTCCGCTAAAACGACGGCCAGCGATGGCCGTTCAACCGCCGCTGCTTGCCATCGACTGCCTCGAGGCCGAGGAGTCGCTGCGCGCCGCCGGCTACACGCAGATCGCCGGCGTCGACGAAGTGGGGCGTGGCTGCTGGGCGGGACCCGTCTACGCCGGCGCCGTCATCTTGCCCGCGCGCTGCTATGACGACCGCGCCCTCCTGGCCGAGGTCACCGACTCCAAGCTGCTGACCCCGCTCAAGCGGCAGCGGCTCGCCCGCGACATCCTGGACCTTGCCTCAGGCGCGGCCGTCGGATGGGCCGATCCGCCGCTCGTCGACCGGCTGAACGTGCTTGGCGCCACAAGACGCGCCATGGCGGCGGCGATCGCCTGCCTCGGCGGGCCGCCTGAAGCCGGCGGGCCCGGTTGGGGCGCGCGCCGCGTCTCGCGCGAGCCCGTTGCGCCTGATCACCTGCTGGTCGATGCGGTGAAGCTGCCCGAGGTCGACCTGCCCCAGCGCGCCGTCATCCGCGGCGACAGCAGCTGCCTGGCCATCGCCGCCGCCTCCATCGTCGCTAAGGTCACGCGCGACGCCGAGATGGCCGCCCTGCCCGAGCGCTACGCCCCCTACGACTTCGCCTCGAACAAGGGCTACGCCTCCCGGCGCCACGCCCACGCCCTCCGGGCGCTCGGCGTCACCCCCCTCCACCGCCGCAGCTACGCCCCGGTCCGCCTCTTCATCGGGATCCGCGACCACATCGCCGGCTCCCTCCCCGCATGAACCGGATTGCCACCGGCGCGCGCGGCGAGCAGCTCGCCGCCGCCTACCTCGAGCGCGCCGGTCTCACCGTCATCGAGCGCAACTACCGCTGCCGCGCCGGCGAGATCGACCTCGTTGCCACCGACGGCGCCGAGTTCGTCTTCGTCGAGGTGCGCACCCGCCGCAGCGCCGCGTTCGGCTCGCCCGAGGAATCAATCACCACCCGCAAGCAGCGCAAGATGGCCGAGTGCGCCTTCAGCTACCTCGCCGAGCACGCCGCCCACCATCGCCCCTGGCGCGTCGACGTCGTCGCGGTCGAGCTCCACGGCGCCACCCCCAGGCGCATCGACCACTACAAACATGCGCTCCAGTAGCCCCCGTCCCAGCCGCCGCTCCTGGTTCTTCGCCACCATCCAGGCGCAGATCACCGGCACGCGCATCCTCGCGGTCGTGACCTTCGTCGTCCTCGTCGGCTCCGCGGCTGCCTGGCTCGCCGGCACCAGCGGCTCGCCCGTGATCGGCGTCTACTTCGCCGTGCTCGCGGCCGTCCTCAGCTTCACCATCTACGCCTTCCTTCGCCTGATGGGCATGTTCATCCGGCGCCGCTAGGCTCCGCTGCCCCACTCTTCTTTTCCGCTACCCGCTGCTAGGACCCGCTACGCGCCGCTCAGCCACGTCCCGGCGCAGATCGCCGCCGCCACTCGCACCGATTCGCGCATGGACAGCTCGTCGGCGATCCCCTTGCCCGCGATGTCGAACGCCGTCCCGTGATCCACCGATGTCCGCACGATCGGCAGTCCCAGCGCGACGCTCACGCTCTGCTCGAAGCCGTGCACCTTGACCGGGATGTGCCCCTGGTCGTGGAACATCGCGATCACCGCGTCGAACTCACCCCGCATCGCCCGCACGTACACCGAGTCGGCCGGGTAGGGCCCGCGCGCGTCGATGCCGCGCGCTTTGGCGTCCGCCACCGCCGGAGCCATCTCGTCGATCTCTTCTCTCCCCATCAGCCCGCCCTCGCCCCCGTGCGGGTTGATCGCCGAGACGGCAATGCGCGGCTGCGCCATCCCCCACCGCCGGAAGTCCTCGTGCGTCGTCACGATCCGCTGCAGTACGCGCTCGCGCGTGATCCGGGCGATCGCGTCTTTGAGCGAATAGTGCGTCGACAGATGGACGCAGCGCAGTTTCCCGCTGACCAGCATCGTCGCCTGGTTCTTCGCCTGGTAGACACGTGCGAACAGCTCCATGTGACCCAGCTCTTTGGACCCCGCGAGCGCACACGCCTCCTTATTGATCGGCGCCGTCACGATCCCCGCCACTTCGCCCGCGGCGGTCAGCGCCATTGCCTTGTGCACGTACTCCAGCGATGCCTTGCCGGAGCCCGCGCTGAGCTTGCCCCACGCCCAGTCGCTCGGATCGACGTTGGCCAGGTCCAGGATCTCGATCCGCTCGAGCGAGACCCCGGACGCCTCAGCCGCCGCTTCCAGAACGCGCTGATCGCCGATCACCAGAGGTCGACACAGGTCGTTCAGCGCACCGTCGGCGAGCGCCTTCACCGTGACCTCGGGCCCGATCCCAGCCGGATCGCCCATCGTGATCGCCAGCGTCGGGTGGCTCTTGGTCGTTCCTGTTGTCGCCGTCACGCGGTCTGTCCTTCCGTTCTCATCACCATCCCCTGCAGCAGGTCGATCACGCGCTCCGCCGCGCGCGGGTTGCCCAGGCGCGCGGCGTTCTGCCCCATGTCCCACCGCACGGTCGGGTCGGAGAGAAGATACGCAAATGCCTCCGCCGCCTCCGCCGGCGATCGATACGCCAGCCCGGCCTCGGCGCTGACCACGTAGGCGACATTCCCCTCCTCCTGACCTGGCAGCGGCCGTCCGAGCAGCAGCGGACGCCCCAGCGCCAATCCCTCCGATACCGTCAGCGAGCCGGGCTTCGTCGCGATGACGTCCGCGGCGATCATGTATTCGAAGACGTTGGACACAAAGCCGAGCACGTGCGTCGGCATCGGCCAGTCCTCTGCTTCCAGCTCGGTGCGCGCCTTCACGTTGCGCGCCGTGACGACGACGAGCTGAAACCGCTTCCCATCCCGCGCGAGCTGCGCCATCGCGCGCGCGGTCTCCGCCAACCGGCCCGCCCCGTCCCCACCGCCCATCAGCAGCAGCAGCGTCAGGTCCGGGTCGAGACCAAGCCGGATGCGCATCTCGCGCCCCGAGATCGCCGTGTGCGCGAACTCGCGCCGGATGGGGATGCCCAGGACCGCCACGCGCGCCGGAGGGATTCCCAGATCGATCAGCCGCGCCGCGGCGACGTCTGAGCTGGCGACG
>DASTZM010000374.1:0-9399 GCA_035764305.1 Chloroflexota bacterium
GACGATCGCGCACCAGGGCCACGGCGGCGGTGTGCCGCTCGATCGCCTGGAGTGGCTGATCGACTACGCCACTGCCGGCCTCACGCCACGTCTGACCGTGCTGCTCGACGTCGACGTCGAGCTCGGCATGCGCCGCCGGACCGACGCCTACCGCACCGGCCTCGGCGAGTTCAACCGCTTTGATGGGCGCGACCTTGCCTACCATCGGCGCGTGCGCGACGGCTACCTGGCGCTCGCGCGCCGTGCGCACGACCGCTATCTGGTGGTCGACGGCGCCTCCCCAGCGGACGCTGTCACGGCGCGCATCTGGGAGCGCGTGGAGCCGTTGCTGAGCTGACACCCATGTCCGCCGCCCGCGGCCGCTTCATCACGTTCGAGGGGCCCGAAGGCAGCGGGAAGAGCACCCAGGTCGCCCTCCTCCGCGCGCGCCTGGAGAAGGCGGGCAGGCAAGTGCGCCAGACGCGCGAGCCCGGGGGTACGCCCCTCGGCGAGGCGCTCCGCCGCATCCTGCTCACCGCCGACGGCACCGGCATGGTCCCGCTTGCCGAGGCGCTGCTGCTCAGCACCGACCGCGCACAGCACGTCGCCGAGGTGATCCGCCCGGCACTCGCTGCCGGCTGCGTCGTCATCGGCGACCGCTACGTCGATTCAATGCTCGCGTACCAGGGCTTCGGACGCGAGCTGCCCCTCGACGTGCTCGACACGCTCGCCCGCGTCGCCACCGAGTCTCTCGTGCCCGACCTGACGATCCTGATCGACCTGGACGTCGAAGAGAGTCTCTCCCGCCGCCGGCGCGCGTCCGAGACCGGCGGGGGTGAGCTCAATCGCTTCGACGTGCGCGCCATGCAGTTCCACGAGCGCGTCCGCCACGGTTTCCTCGCGCTCGCCGAGCGCGAGCCCGATCGGTTCTGCGTGCTCGACGGCGCGCGCCCCGTCGAAGACGTCGCCGAAGACATCTGGGAGCGCGTCAAGTCGCTCCTCGGCCCGATCCGCCGCGCCCGCCCCCGCGCCGCCGGCCAGCTCGCGTTACCCGTCTAGCTCCCCTCCACCCACTCCTCGCCGTCGGTGAAGACCTCCTTCTTCCAGATCGGCACCTCCTGCTTCACCCGGTCGATCACATACCGGCACGCCTCGAACGACTCCCCTCGGTGCGGCGACCCCACCGCAATCACCACGCTCGCCTCACCGATCCCCAGCGTCCCCACCCGGTGCACAATCGCCGCGCGCTGCTCCGGCCACCGGACCGCCACCTCCTCCAGGATGTCGCGCATCTTCTTCTCCGCCATTTCAGGGTAGGCGTCGTATTCCAGGAAACGCACCTTCTTGTTGCGCGAGTCCTCCCTCACCACGCCGTAGAACACGCACACCGCGCCGTCCGCCGCCGTCTGTACCGCGTCGATGAGCTCCTGCGCGTCAATCTTCTCGGTCGTCACGCGGCAGAGCGCTCGTTCTGTGGTCGTCACGTTCTCAGAGTCCTCCGCTCACGGGTGGGATGAACACCAGCTCGTCGCCGTCACGCAGCACGTGTCCCGGCGACGTGTACTCCTGGTTGACCGCCGGCCGGTAGCGCTGCTGCTCGAGCGCCGGACACTCCGCCACCAGCCGCTCCCACACCTCGCTCACCAGCGCCCCCTCCGGCACCTCCAGCTCCTCGGTCGTGCGGCCCAGACGCTCCCGGATCGACGCGAAGTAGCGGAGCCGGACGCGCACGGTCTGAGATTATCTCACCGTCTCCATGAGGGCCCTGGCGCTGCTCGACGGGCGCATCTCCACCCTCGACCCCCGGGCGCCCGAAGCCGAAGCCCTACTCGCCGTCGACGGCACCATCCAGCAAACCGGCACCACCCGCGACGTGCGCGACGCCCTCGCCGCACTCCGGCGCTCCGGCCCCGTCGAGGAGCTCGACCTCGCAGGCAAACGCGCCCTCCCCGGCCTCACCGACAGCCACATTCACTTCGTCAACTACGGACTCAACCTCGAGCGTGTCGAGCTGACCGCCGCGCCGTCGCTTGAAGTCGTCACGCAGCGCGTCGGCCACGCCGCCCGCGAGGCCCCCGCCGGCGAGTGGGTCCGCGGCTGGGGCTGGGACCACTCACTCTGGCCCGAGCCCCGCTTCCCCGACCGGCACGCACTCGACGCCGTCGCCCCCCGTATCCCCGTCGCGCTGCGCCGGAAAGACGGGCACATGATGTGGCTGAACTCCGCGGCGCTCGCCGCCGCCGGCATCAGCGCCACGACGCCGGACCCACCCGGCGGCCGGATCGGGCGCGACTCCCACGGCGAGCCCGACGGTCTGCTCTTCGAGAACGCCCAGGACCTCGCCTACCGTGCCATGCCCGAGGTGACGCCCGCCCAGGCGGAGCGTGCCGCCCGCCGCGCGCAGGCTGAGCTGCACCGCGTCGGCGTCACCGGCATCCACGTCCCCGAAGCCGCCTTCGCCTTTCGCGCACTGCAGACGCTCGACCGCGCCGGCGAGCTCGCCTTGCGCGCCACGATGATGCTTACCCACGACGGTCTCGCCGAAGCGATCGAGACCGGGCTCACGTCAGGCTTCGGCGGCGCCTTCCTTCGCGCCGGTCCGGTCAAGCTCTTCGTCGACGGCTCGCTCGGCTCCGAGACCGCCGCGATGCTCTCACCCTTCGAGCGCTCCGACAACACCGGCATGCTCATCATGTCCGCGGACGAGATCGCCGCCTCGGTCGAGCGCGCCGCCCGCGCCGGCCTGGCGTGCGCCATCCACGCTATCGGCGACCGCGCCAATCGCGTCGTCCTCGATGCGTTCGAGCGCACCCGAGACGTGTGGGCGCCCCTCGACCTCCGGCAGCGCATCGAGCACGTGCAGGTGCTCCATCCCGACGACGTGCCGCGACTCGCGCGCATCGGCGTGATCGCCTCGGTGCAGCCCATCCACGCCACCCAGGACATGGACCTTGTCGACAAGCTGTGGGGCGCCCGCGGGCGCTACGCCTACGCCTTCAAGAGTCTCCTCGACAGCGGCGCCCACCTCGCCTTCGGCTCCGACGCGCCCGTCGAGACCCCCGACCCGCTCGCCGGCCTCTACGCCGCCGTTGCCAGACGCCGTCCCGACGGCCGTCCGGAGGGCGGTTGGTACCCCCAGGAGTGTATCGACATCGCCCAGGCCGTCAAGGCCTACACCGTCGGCGCGGCCTACGCCGCCGGCGCCGAGGCCGTCTCCGGCCGCCTCGCGCCCGGGTACTGGGCGGACGTGACCATACTCACCGAAGACCTGATCACCGGCCCGGCCGAGGCGATCCTGCGCTCCCGCGTTGCGCACACCATCGTCGACGGCCGCATCGTCTACTCGACGTAACCCTTCGCCGCCCGCACCACGTCCTCTACTGCCGGCCACACCGGCTCCGCCGCGAACACGCCGTCGAGCACCGTCACTCCGCCCAGCACCGTCACCGCCGGACCCACCGGCTGCCAGATCGCCGGGTCGGTCGGACCAAACACCACCACCGACCTCACGCCCAGCGCCGCCGCCAGGTGCGACACGCCCGAGTCGTTCCCCAGGAAGAGCGCTGCCCCCGCCAGCTCGCTTGCCAGGTCGGCCAGCGTCGGCGTCTCCCGCACCAACGGCAGCGCCCGCCCGCGCGGCCATCGCGCCAGCAGCGCCGACACCGCCTCCGCATCCGCCGGTCCGGCCGTGATCACGACCTTCAGCTCCGGCAGCCCCGCCACGGCCTCCGCCCACCACGGCCAGTTCTTGCGCCTACTCCCGCTCCCCGGGTGCAGCACGATGTACCGGCCATCGTGGGCCTCAGCCGTCATGGGCAGTCGAATCGTGCGACGCCGATCCACCATCCGATCCACCTTCAACAGCGCCAGCGAATCAACCAGCCACTGCGCCATGTGCGCCCGTCGCCCGATCGCGCCGAGTGGCGCCGAGCCACAGGACCGCTGCACGCCAAGGCGACGTAACGTGCCCGCCATCTCTGCGTGATCGCGTAGCCACAGCACCGCGAAGTCCGGTCGCTGAAGCTCGGCCGGCCAGACACGCGCCGCCCCCCCGAACAGCGGAGCCAGCGCCGGCGCGTCTAGGTCGACCGTTGCGTCGACGACGCCATCCCACGCCGCCACCTCGACCTGTGGCGCGGGCGCCACAAGCGAGACGTGCGCGCTCGGAAATCGCGCGCGCAGCGCGCGCAGCGACGGCAGCGTCAGCACGACGTCTCCCAGCGCGCCCGGGCGCACCACCAGGATCCGCGCCGCCTCCGGCGCGAGCGCCGCGTCGTCGGCGCGCCGCGCCGGTGAGATCGCCCCTACTCCGCCTACTCCGGCACGATCACCGCGATCAGTGCGCCGTACTCCACCGCTTGCCCGTCCTGCGCCGCGAACTCCGCCAGCCTCCCTCCCACTGGCGACACGACGTCACTTGAGATGCCCAGCGTCTCTATCACGCCGATCGCCTTGTTGCCGTCCACGTGGTCACCCTCCTGGGCCATCGGTGCGCCATTCGCCTCCCGCGCGCGGTGAAAGACCCCCACCACCGACGCGCTGACCTCCGTCCGGCCCGGCACCGCCCGCTTCGCCAGCTCGGCTGGCGGCGGCGCCGCCACCTCAGTTGCAGCGGCCTCCGCCGGCGCCTCGATCACCTGTCGCCGCACCGTCACACTCGCGCCGCCGGACTCGAGCCGCAGCTCCTCGACCGTCGTTCCGTCCAGCGCGCGCAACACGCTCGGCACCCGCTCGCGCAGCGCACGCGCCACCGCCTCTGCCTCAGAGCCCCCGTTCGCCATTTCAGCTCCGTGCCGCGGATCTAGTGGCCGTGCCTATGCCCGCTCCAGATAGGTGCCGTCCGTCGTCCGCACTCGGATCAGGTCCCCCGTGTTCACGAACAGCGGCACGTTCACGACCAGACCCGTCTCGGTCCGCGCCGGCTTCGTCCCTCCCGTCGCCGTGTCCCCCTTGAAACCCGGATCGGTCTCCTCGACGCGCAGCACCACGTTCGGCGGCAGGTCGGCCGCGATCGGCTCCTCGCCGACGTACGCCAGCTCGATCTGCATCCCGTCCTTCAGGTAGTTGACCGAGTCCCCCATCACCTCGCGCGACACACCGCGCTGCTCGTACGACTCCTGATCCATGAAGTAGTAGTTGTCGCCGTCGTTGTAGAGGTACTGCGCCGGGCGGTGCTCCACCCGCGAGCGCACGAACCGCTCCGACGCCGAGAACGTGCGATCGAAGATCGCTTTCGTGCGCACGTCCTGGAGCTTCAGGCGCGCCTGCGCCCCACCGCGACCCATCTTGATGTGTTGGTACTCCAGCACCCGGTACGTCTTGTTGTCCAGCTCGATCACGACGCCCTTCCGCAGCTCACCGACGTTGATCATGCAATCGCCCTCACGAATCTTCCCCCATCTTGATGATCGGCGCCTTGTGCGCCGTGGTTAGCACGTGGCAGCGGTCCTTCCCAACCACCACCATGTCCTCGATTCTCACACCCCCCCAGCCCGGCACGTAGATCCCCGGCTCCACCGTCACCACCGCCCCTTCCGGCACCGTCGCCTCCCCCGCCGCGGTGTACGTCAGCCGCGGCTGCTCGTGAATCGCCAGTCCCACCCCGTGCCCCGTGCCATGCCCGAAGTGCTCGCCGTGCCCCGCCGCGGCGATGACGTCGCGCGCCAGCGCGTCTCCCGCCTTTCCAGTCATCCCGGCCCTCAGGCGGCCCTCGCACGTCTGCTGCGCCCGCAGCACCGTGTCGTACACGCCCCAGAACGTCGCGTCAGGCTCGCCCAGTACCACCGTACGCGTGAGGTCGGAGCAATAGCCACCCACCTTGCAGCCCATGTCGATCGTGATCGTCTCGCCCTCCCGCACCGCCCGATCGGACGGCCGGTGATGCGGCATCGCGCCGTTTGGCCCCGAGGCGACGATGATCGGAAACGACAGCGCCTCCGCGCCGTGCTGCCGCATCTCCACCTCCAGCTCCCACGCGATCGCCTTCTCCGTCATGCCCGGCCTCAGACGGCGCGTCACCGCCTCCATCGCGCGGTCCGCGATCAGCACCGCCGTCCGGAGTCGTTCGATCTCCTCCGCGTCCTTCACCTGCCGGGACTCCTCGACGCAGCCCGTGAGCGGCGCCAGCGCCACGTCCGGCGCCGTCTCCCGCAGCGCGGCCGTCAGGCGTGTGTGCTGATCGACCGTCAGGTGTTCCGACTCAAACCCCAGGCGCCGGACACCCAGTCGCTTCGCCTGCTCCGCCACCGCCGGCCACGGGAACCCCTCGGTCTTGACCACCTCGAAGTCGGGCGCCTGCCACGCCGACTGCTCGACGTACCGGAAGTCGGTCAGCAGTAGCGCCGCGTCTGCCGTCACCAGCAGTTGGCCCGCCGACCCGGTGAAGCCACTCACGTAGCGCCGGTTCTGGTCCTCCGAGACCAGAACGGCGTCAACCCTGGGCTCGGTCCGCTGCAGGCCGCGGCGCAGCGCGGCAAGCCGGTCTCTCGTCGACACGCGTCGCTACCGCCTGACTACTGTCGGCTGTAGCGGACGCGGTTTGCCTCGTGCTCCGCCAGCGTGCGCGAGAAGACGTGCGAGCCGTTGTTTGCGATGTCGTTGCGAACGAAGTACTTGAAGTCGCTCTTCTCGGGCTCCGCCACTGCCCGCAGCGCGCTCGCCCCCGGGTTCGCGATCGGACTCGGCGGCAGCCCTCCCTGAAGATAGGTGTTGTAGCGCGACTCGCGCGCCAGGTTGCTCGGCGAATCCCTCAGCACCGGCCACCAGTCCCCCTCTTTCCCCAGCGCGTACTGGATCGTCGGGTCCGCGAACAGCCCTTCCTTATCCCGCAGGCGGTTGATGTACACCACCGCGATCCGCGGGCGCTCCTCGCGCACCTGCGCCTCACGCTCGACGATCGACGCCAGCGTCACCGCCTGATACACGTTCAGTCCCGCGTTGCGCTGCGCCGCCTCCCGAAGCGCCGCCGGGAACTGCTCGCCGAACTTCTTCAACATCGCGTGGATCAGATCCTCGGCGGTCGTCTTGCCAGGGATCACCCGGTACGTGTCCGGGAACAGAAATCCCTCCAGCGTCGCGCCCGTCGGCTTGCTTTCCAGGAAGTCGTACGTGAAGTTCCCGCGCCGCGCCAGGTCGAGGAAGCGCTGGTGGTCGATCCCCACGTTCGCTGCCTTGAGCGCCTCGGCAAACTCCTCCAGCCGCCGCCCTTCGACGAACGTGATCGGCACGTCCTTCGCCTTCGCCGCTTGGAGCGCCTCGATCAGCTCGTCTTCGGACATGCCCGCCGTGAGCTGGTAGTCGCCCGCTTGCAGCTTCCCCTCCGCGCCGCGAAAGTTCACCCGCAGCCGGAAGAGCAGCGAGTTGCGGATCAGCCCAAGCTTCTCCAGGCGGTCGGCCACGTCCCGCGTTGTCTCGCCGCTGTGGATCGTGAACGTGACGGTCTCGCCCTGCTGCGTCGGCTTTGGCGCTTCCACCGGTGGTGCAGCCGCCTGGCTCGGCGGCGCGCTGCCCGGTGGCGGGTCGATCGCCGGCGGATTGGCGACTGCGGGCGTACCGCCCAGCAGCGACAGCTGCCCGTCCTGGATGGCACGCAGGAACACCGAGAAGCCGAAGATGCTGACCCCGATCAGCGCCAAAAAGACGACGACGATCCTCATTGCTGCTGGTCGTACTGGTCCAGGTAAGACTGAAGGATCACAGCCGCCGCGGCTGCGTCGATCTCGCGGCGGATCGCCTCTCGGCGTCGCGCCGACGGCGCCCCCCGACGCGGTCGTCCCGCGCGCAGCGATTCCTGCGCCTCTTGGGTGCTGGACCGCTCGTCCCAGAATACCACGCGCGCTCCTGGCAGGGACCGCAGCTTCCGCCCCAACGCCCGCACTCGCCGCGCCTGGTCCGTCACCTCCCCCTCCGGCCCTAGCGGCACCCCGACCACCAGCGTCATTGCGCCGTGCTCCGCCGCCAGCGCGCCGATCGCCGCCACCGCGTCGCGGTCGGAGACACGCAGCAGCGTCGTCAGTGGACTCGCCAGGACCCCGCTCGGATCGCTCTTGGCGACCCCGATCCGCCTCTCGCCGACGTCCAGCCCGAGGACGACCCCGGTCACACTGCCGGGCGCGACTGAACCGAGATCCGCCAGCCCAGCGACGGCATGCGCCCCGAGAACGGCCCCGGCAGCGGGTTCCGGACCGACAGCTCGTACCCCGCCAGTCCCGGGAGCTGCCCCAGCGCATCGCGCGCCGTCTCCACCGGTTTGCCCGCAAGCGCGCCCCGCAGCGCCGTCGTGTCGACGTGTTGTGTCGCCGTCGCGCGCACCCGCCCGACCAGCCGCACCGTGCCGTTCTCCACGCCCCCGACCGCCGGCGGTTCTGCCTGCACCGTCTCCTTGGCGATCACGTACCCCGGGCGCAGCGTGCCGGCGTTCGCCTGCGCCTGCTGCTTCACCAGCTGGTTGTACGCGTCGTTCGAGAAGACCGTCGCACCGTAGCGCACCTTCAGCGTCAGCGCCACCGACTGCGCCTCTTCGTCAGCCGCCTTGCTGAAGCTTGCCTCGACCACCGCCGGGTTCTGGCCACTCCACGCCACCGCCGTCTCCTTGTCGCTCGCCGGCAGGTCCTTCTTGACCTGCTGCATGACCTTCTCCGCCAGCGATTGAAACAGGCGCTCTTGGAGCCGGCGGCGGTCGTCCTCGGTCACGTAAGTCATCTGGCGTTCGGACCCGCCCCGCAGCGCCGCGGTGTTCTGCACCGATAGCGACGCGCTCAGCGCGCCCTCGATCCGGTCGATCTTGTTGCGATCCACGTTGCCCGCGGCGCCCCCCGTGACCGCCTGCACCCTGGTCGTCGCCATACCGAACGTCTGCGCCGCACCCGCCCGCCGGCTCGGGGCGACCGTCACGTCAGAGAGCGTCGCGAACTTCACCGTGCCTGCCAGCACCACCGTCCCCTTCGGCACGCTCACCGCCGACTCAGATCGATTCAGCAAGACCACCTCTCCCGACGCCTTGCCATCCGGCACCGTCTTCTTGCCCGTTGCCGGGGCGGTGGCGCTCTCACTCAGCTCGCGTGAGATCGTCCGGCCGGGCAGTCGCCCGGCCGCTGCGTCCACCTTCTTCGCCGAAGGATCGACGATCACCGGCAGCTCGATCTGCAGCTGCTCGCTCGTCGGGACTACCGTCACCGACGCGTTGGGAGAGAGCAGCGTTCCCAGCGCCAGGACCACCACTCCCGCCACACCCACCACCGACGCGACTCGTGCGCTCGGCGCCGCCGGCAGCTTCAACGCCAGCCTCGGGAGATCGACGCGCGGTGCCAGGGCCGCTATGGGTGGCACCGGCGCCGTTGCTGGCGCCGCAGTCGCTGTGGGCACCGCCGCTGCCACCTTCTCCACCCGCCAGCCCGCCGCCTGAGCCAGCGTGCGCAGCTC
>DASTZM010000375.1:0-5174 GCA_035764305.1 Chloroflexota bacterium
GGAACGACAAAGCCCATGGCCATCCGCTCTGAGGACATCGTCCGCGCCATCCAGGACCAGATCCAGCACTTCGATCAGCCAGTGCGTACGACCAACGTCGGCACCGTGATCGAGGTGGGGGACGGCATCGCCCGCGTCTACGGCCTCTCGCAAGCGATGGCGAGCGAGCTGCTCGAGTTCCCCGCGCCAGGCGAGGGGCAGCCCCCCACGATGGGCATCGCCCTGAACCTGGAGGAGGACTCGGTCGGCGCGATTATCTTGGGCGAGTACTCACACATCAATGAAGGCGCCGAGGTGCGCACCACGGGGCGCATCGCACAGGTGCCGGTCGGCGACGCACTGCTCGGCCGCGTCGTGAGTCCGGTCGGCGAGCCGCTTGATGGCAAGGGTCCCATTCAGGCCTCCGAGTTCCGACCACTCGAGGTCATTGCGCCCGGCGTGATCAAGCGCCAGGAGGTCCGCCAGCCGCTCCAGACGGGCGTCAAGGCGATCGACACGATGATTCCGATTGGCAAGGGTCAGCGCGAGCTGATCATCGGTGACCGCCAGACCGGCAAGACCGCCATCATCGTCGACACGATCATCAACCAGGCGCGCCAGAAGACTGGCGTGGTCTGCATCTACGTCGCCATCGGCCAGAAGGAAGCCAAGATCGCGCAGCTGGTGCGCCAGCTCGAGGACGCAGGCGCGATGGCGAACTCCATCGTGGTCATCGCGGGCGCCTCGAACTCGGCGGCGCTGCAGTACATGGCGCCGTACGCCGGCACCGCGATGGGTGAGTTCTACCGCGACAACGGCAAGGACGCCTTCATCGCCTACGACGACCTCTCCAAGCACGCGTGGGCTTACCGCCAGGTCTCGCTCCTCCTGCGCCGCCCGCCCGGGCGCGAGGCGTATCCGGGCGACGTGTTCTACCTTCACTCGCGCCTGCTCGAGCGGTCGGCCAAGCTGTCAAACGAGCTGGGTGGGGGCTCGCTGACTTCCTTCCCGGTGATCGAGACGCAGCTCGGCGACATCTCGACCTACATCCCGACGAACGTTATCTCGATCACCGACGGCCAGATTTTCTTGGTCAACGACCTGTTCAACGCCGGTATCCGCCCCGCGATCAGCGTCGGTCTGTCGGTGTCGCGGGTGGGTGGCAGCGCGCAGCTGCGCCCGATGCGCGCCGTCGCGGGTCGTCTGCGGCTCGACATGGCGCGCTTCCGCGAGCTCGCGGCGTTCGCGCAGTTCGGGTCGGACCTCGACCGCGCGACCCAGGCGCAGCTCACGCGCGGACAGCGTCTCCAGGAGCTGCTGAAGCAGCCGCAGTACGCCCCGATCCCCGTCGAAGAGCAGATCGTCGTGATCTTCGCCGGCGTCACCGGACGCCTTGACAAGGTCGCGGTCGAAGACGTCGCGCGCTACGAGCGAGAACTCGTCCAGTTCATGCGCTCGACCCACCCCGAGCTGTTCGAGCGCATCCTGACGGAACGCCAGGAGTCGACCAGCCGCCTGAACGCCGACCTCGAGGGCGTAGTCAACGCGGCGCTGGACGAGTTCGAAGAGCGCGCCTGGGGAGGCGCCGCGCAGCCGGCCGCCGCGGCAGCTGCCGGTTAGGCGCGTAGTCCAGGCGGGAGCGCTCAATGGCAACGGCACGCGAGATTCGGCGGCGGATGAACTCCATCCGCAACATCGGGCAGATCACGCGCGCAATGGAGCTGATCGCGGTGACGCGTCTGCGCCGCGCACAGCAGCGCGTGCTCGCGTCGCGGCCGTACGCCGACAAGATGCGCGACGTCCTGGGAGAGGTCGTCGAGCGCGTCGGCGGCCCGGCAACTGACGTCGACACGAGCGACGGCGAGACTGTCGCGCTGCATCCGCTCCTCGAGCGGCGCGCCACGGTCGAGCGCGTCGGCGTCGTGGTGCTGACGACCGACCGAGGTCTGTGCGGCGCGCTGAACGCCAACGTCATCCGCGCCGCGCTGCAGTTCACCTACGAGCAGCAGAACCAGGGACGCGCCGTCGACATGATCGTCGTGGGGCGCAAGGGCCTGCTCTCGCTGCGCCG
This sequence comes from Chloroflexota bacterium, assembly GCA_035764305.1. Classification (GTDB taxonomy): domain Bacteria; phylum Chloroflexota; class UBA11872; order UBA12225; family UBA12225; genus DASTZM01. The sequence continues at coordinate 2,051 of DASTZM010000375.1, forward strand.
GCAGCCGGTGAACATCATCGCGGAGTTCACCGGCCTGGGGGACTATCCGGACATCTCGCGGGTCATGCCGATCGCGCGCCTGGCGATGGACGCATTCACCAGCCATCAGATGGATGAGGTGGTGTTCGTCTACCCGCGCTACGTGAGCACGATGCGCCAGGATCCCACTGTCGTGCCGCTGCTTCCGATTCAGCCGCCCGAGCGCGCCGAGGAGAGCGGGTCACGCGTGGCCGAGACCGAGTACATCTATGAGCCGAGCCCGCCCGAAGTACTCGCCGCGCTGCTGCCTCGCTTCGTCGAGATGCAGGTCTATCAGGCGGTGCTGGAGCTGATCGCGAGTGAGTTCAGCGCGCGCATGGTTGCGATGCGCAACGCGAGCGACAACGCCAAGGAGCTGCTCAACGATCTGCGCCTGGGCTACAACAAGGCGCGCCAGGCGACCATCACTCGCGAGATCATCGAGGTCGCGAGCGGGGCCGCCGCCGAGCGCTGACCACGCGCACAAGTCATCGCGGAATCACGAGGTAACAGGAACCATGGCAGTCGGAACCGTCGGAAAAGTCGTTCAGGTGCTGGGCGCGGTCATCGACTGCGAGTTCCCGGCCGAGCAGATGCCCCCGATCTTCAACGCCGTCGAGATTCGGCGCGGCCGCGGGAACGGCAGCGGTGGAAACGGGCAGGCCGACGCGGTCAACTCCGCTCTGCCCGAGCGGCTGGTGCTGGAGGTGGAGCAGCACATCGGGAACAACTGGGTGCGCTGCGTCGCCATGGACACCACCGACGGCATCCGCAGAGGCATGCAGGTCCTCGACACGGGCGGCCCGATCACGGTGCCGGTGGGGCGCGCGACGCTGGGCCGCCTGTTCAACGTCACCGGTGACGCCGTCGACGGCGGCGAGCCGGTGCAGTCCGAGACGAAGTACCCCATCCATCGGTCGTCACCCCCGTTCGTCGATCAGGCCGAGAAGGTCGAGATGTTCGAGACGGGCATCAAGGTCATCGACCTGATTGCCCCCTTCACCAAGGGCGGGAAGACCGGCATCTTCGGCGGCGCCGGCGTTGGCAAGACCGTCACCATCATGGAGCTGATCAACAACGTCGCGCGCCAGCACGGCGGCTTCTCGGTGTTCTGCGGCGTGGGTGAGCGCACGCGCGAGGGAACCGACCTCTACAACGAGTTCAAGGAATCGGGCGTGCTCGACAAGGCCGTGCTGGTCTACGGGCAGATGAACGAGCCCCCCGGCGCGCGCCTCCGCGTCGGTCTGACTGGTTTGACGATGGCCGAGTATTTCCGCGACGAGGAAGACCAGGACCTCCTGCTGTTCATCGACAACATCTTCCGCTTCACGCAGGCGGGGTCGGAAGTGTCGGCGCTCCTTGGGCGCATGCCCAGCGCGGTCGGGTACCAGCCGACGCTGGCCACCGAGATGGGGCAGCTGCAGGAGCGCATCACGTCGACCAAGCGCGGCTCGATCACCTCGGTACAGGCGATCTACGTGCCGGCGGACGACTATTCGGACCCTGCGCCGGTGACCACCTTCGCGCACCTCGACGCGACGATCGCGCTCGAGCGCTCGATCTTCGAGCGGGCGATCTACCCGGCGGTGGATCCGCTCGTCTCGTTCTCGCGCATCCTCGACCCCCTCATTGTCGGCCAGGAGCACTACGACGCGGCGCGGGGGGTGCAGCGGCTGCTGCAGCGGTACAAGGACCTGCAGGACATCATCGCCATCCTGGGGATGGAGGAGCTGTCCGAGGAAGACAAGGTCATCGTCAACCGCGCCCGCCGCGTCGAGCAGTTCCTCTCGCAGCCGTTCTTCGTCGGCGAGGTGTTCACGAACGTGCCGGGGCGCTACGTCCCGGTGGCGGAGACGGTGCGGGGGTTCAAGGAGATCCTGGAGGGCAAGCACGACCACCTGCCCGAAGACGCCTTCCGTCTGGTCGGCACGATCGACGACGCGGTCGAGAAGGCGCGCCAGCTGGGCGCCATCTAGCCGCAGAGAGGCCGACATATCTAGATGCCAACGCACATCGAGATCGTCGCCGCCGAACGGCGCGTCCTGGAGGACGATGTCGACGAAATCCTGGCGCAGACGACCAAGGGGCAGATTGGCATCCTGCCGCGCCACGCGCCGCTGCTGACCATCCTGGTCCCGGGCGAGATGCGCCTCAAGAAAGGAGGTGAGGAGATCATCCTCGCCGTCGGCGGTGGATTCCTGGAGGTGGCCGACAATCGTGTGATCGTTCTGGCCGACTCGGCCGAGAGAGCTGAGGAGATCGACGTCGCCCGCGCCGAGGAGGCGCGGCGGCGCGCCGCCACGCGGATCGAGTCGCGCAGCCGGGAAGTCGACATGCAGCGCGCGCAGGCGTCACTGGCGCGCTCACTGGCCCGCATCCGGGCCGCCGAGCGCGTGCGCCAGCGTGGCGGTCGAGGGCGCCCGCTTCCCAGTACCAGCTACGCGCCCGGCGAAGTCCAGTAAGATCGGCTGCGGGACCGCAACGCTGGCGTAGATCTTGCGTTTGGGCCTCTGAGGAGGCTCGCCCAATGGTCGCGCTCGGCCACCCGTCCTTGCTCCCGAAAGCTCCCGTCGTGCCGGCAGCCATCCAGCCTCCGCCAGTCGAGACCACGGTCTCGGGACGCCGCATGGTGGTCGCCAGCGGCGCGCACCTCAAGGGTGAGATCACGGCCAACGGCGCAAAGAACGCCGCGACCAAGATGATGGCCTCCGCGCTGATGACGCGCGAGCCGGTCGTCCTGGACAACGTCCCCAACATCGACGCTATCCGCACGCAGGCGGAGCTGCTGCGAGCCCTCGGCGCGATCGTCGAGTACGACCCGTCGACGAAGCAGATGACGATCGTCGCCGAGCACCTGCGCGTCGCCCAGCTGCCGCCGGAGCTCGCGCTCAAGGAGCGCTCGCCCTTCGTGCTGGTCGGTCCGCTGCTTGCGCGTATGGGTGAGGTCGAGGCACCGAAGCCGGGCGGCTGCAACATCGGCGAGCGACCGGTCGACGTGGCGATTCGCGGCTTCGCCAAGATGGGCGCCGAGATGCTTCATCTCAACGGCACGTACAAGGCGCGCACCACGGGCCTCCGCGGCGCGCGCATCTATCTGGACTACCCG
>DASTZM010000376.1:0-3799 GCA_035764305.1 Chloroflexota bacterium
GTGCAGTACCCCGTACTCGTCTCGGCCGGTGATCAGGACAGAGTACGCGTTGTAGCCGATGGCGGCCTCATCGCTGTCGAAGCCCGGTGGTGAGACCTCCAGCCAGCCGACACGTAGGACGCACGCGACGAGCGTTATCCCAAGCAGAGCCGACCGAGACCACCTACCACCGATCGGAGTCGCCGCCTCCGCGGCGGGGCCCGCTCTTCGATCCGGGTTGGGACCGCGCCGATCGAAACAGCCGAGCCACCGAATGCCGCCACCGCACCCAGAACGGCTGTCGGTTAGGCAGGTAGATCACCTGCCCGCGCCAGCGCTGCTGCCCTGAACCAAATCCGCCCAGCCGGCCGCCTGCGCGGAGCATCCCGATCAGCCCGACGACAAAAAGCACCGTGCCTGCCAGCGAGATGTAGCCGGCCATGCGGAAGACGTCAGGGAAGCCCCGTGACCAGGGCCCCTGCATGATCCAGGCGAACAGAATCAGGATCAGGGCGAGCCCCATCACTCGCTGGGGGTTAAGCGAGAGAGAGGGTCGGCGGAAGATGGGGCGAGACGGGCCGCCAGGTCGTCTGCCCGGACCGCCGCCTGTGCCCGCAGCGGCCCGTTGCCCATCGCCCGGCACGTCGTCCAGGCCCTTGAGGATCTCGCGGATCTCGTCTTCGTACTTCTTCGGCACGGGCGGCTACCGGTGCAGCAAGTCTACTTCAGGGCCGCACGCCACTGCGCCGTAAGGTGCCACCTGGGAACGCCGACGTCGATGTGGTCCCAGGGCAGGATCTCGTGGACGTCCTTCTCACGCCAGGTGTAGAACCCGAGGTCGACGCCGGCGGCCTCGACGCCCGCCGTCCACGCGTCCCAGCGCAAGTGCTCGCTCCAGGCGTCGAAGCGCGCGCCGCGGCGCCAGGCCTCGAGAATCGCACCTCCGACGCGCCGGTCGCCGCGCGACAGGAGCCCCTCCACGTGCGTGCTCTCCGGGTCATGCCAGGAGAAGCGCAGTCCGCGGTCGCGCATACCTTCTTGCAGCAGCGCCACCTTGGCGAGGATCTCGTGGCGCCTCGCCTGCGCCGCCCACTGGAAGGGAGTGTGGGGCTTCGGCACCATGGTGGAGACCCCGACAGTCACGCGCGCGCGCTTCCCGTGGTACCTGCGCCCCACCTCGAGGACCCGCTGCGCCAGCAAGGTGATCCCGCGCACGTCTTCGTCCGTCTCGGTCGGCAGCCCGATCATGAAGTACAGCTTGATCGTCTGCCAGCCGCGCGAAAAGGCAAGCTCGGCGGCGGCCAGCGTCTCCGCTTCGGAGACGCCCTTGTGGATCACCTCCCTCATGCGCTCCGTGCCCGCCTCCGGCGCGAAGGTGATCCCAGACCGCTTGCCCCGCTCGATCAGCGCCGCCAGATCCACGTTGAAGGCGTCCACGCGCGTGCTGGGCAGCGATATCGTCAGCGTTTCGTCGTCGAAGAGATCGACAGCGTCCTGGAGTACGAGGTCGATGTGCTTGATGTCCGCGCTGGACAGCGAGAGCAGCGACAGCTCGTTGTGGCCCGTGCTCTCCAGCAGGCGCGCGGCCATCTGGATGATCTGCTCGCGAGGCCGGACACGGCGCGGTCGGTAGATCATGTCCGCCTGGCAGAACCGGCAGCCCCGCCCGCAGCCGCGCATGATCTCGATCGCCGCGCGGTCGTGGACCGTGTCCATGAAGGGGACGACCGGACGGCGCGGGTAGTCGAAGTCCACCATGTCGGCCACGCGCTTCTTGATCGGGACCGTCGCCGTAGCCGGTGCGTCGCCCGTCGGCCGAATCCCCGCGACCGTCCCGTCCCCGGCGTACTCGACAGCGTAGAAGCGCGGGACGTAGGCGCCCTCAATCGCGGCCGCTTCGCGCAGGAAGCGGTCGCGGTCCGGACGCTTCTTGCCGTCGCGGAGTCGCTCGCAGAGCGACAGCAGGTCGACGATAGCCTCCTCGCCCTCGCCGATCAGGTACAGATCGAAGAAGTCGGACATCGGCTCCGGGTTGGTGGTGTTGGAGCCACCGCCGACGATAATTGGGTCGTTCGGACCACGGTCGCGCGCCAGGAGCGGGATACCAGCCAGGTCCAGGACGTTGAGCACGTTGGTGTAGTCCAGCTCGTACGCCAGCGAGAAGCCGATCACGTCGAACTCGCGCAGCGGGGTCTTGCTCTCCAGGCCGTACAGCGGCAGCCCCCGCCGCCGGAGCTGCGCCTCCATGTCGACCCACGGCGCGTAGGCGCGCTCGCAGACGAAGCGATCATGCTCGTTGACGATCTCGTACAGGATCTGGATACCGAGGTTGGAGGTGCCGACGTCGTAGACGTCGGGGTAGATCAGGGCCAGCGAGACCCGGCCGGCGTGCTCCTTGACGACGCTGTTGAACTCGCCGCCCGTGTACCGCGCGGGCTTCTGGACCAGCGGGAGGACGTCGTCCAGCGCGCGGCGGACCGCATCGGGGGTGGCGAGGGCGGGATCGAGCCGCATGTGACCGGCAATTGACATTGTCCCAGGGCGCGTCTAGAATCGCACAGAACGGCTGAGACGGAAACGAGTAGGTCAGTCTGAGCGCTCTCAGAGAGCCCGGGTTTGGTGAGACCGGGCAGCGCGCGGTGACCGAAGATCCTTCCTGAGCCGACTCGCCAAACCTTCGGGGAGTAGACGAGTCCGGGGTTGCCCCCCGTTATCCCAGGCACGGGTGTGATGGCATCTGGGGTGGTACAGCGAGTCACGTCGTGACCTCGTCCCTGGCTGGGGCGAGGTCTTTTTGTTTTGGTCCACTGATCTGGAGAGAGAACAATGTTCAAGGAAGTAGCCGCGGGCGTCGACTTCCCGGTCCTGGAGAAGGAGATCCTCCAGTTCTGGAAGGAGACCAACGCCTTCGACAAGCTCGTCGCCAAGAACCGCGGGAAGAAGCGCTGGTCGTTTGTCGACGGTCCGATCACCGCCAACAACCCCATGGGCGTGCACCACGCCTGGGGCCGCACCTACAAGGATCTGTTCCAGCGCTTCAAGGCGATGCAGGGCTACGACCAGCGCTACCAGAACGGATTCGACTGCCAGGGGCTCTGGGTGGAGGTGAACGTCGAGAAGGACCTGGGCTTCAACTCCAAGCGCGACATCGAGGCGTTCGGCGTCGAGAAGTTCGTCAACACGTGCAAGGAGCGCGTGCTGCACTACGCCGGTGTCCAGACCGAGCAGTCGAAGCGGCTTGGCTACTGGATGGACTGGGACAACTCGTACTACACGATGTCCGACGAGAACAACTTCTCGATCTGGCACTTCTTGAAGAAGTGCCGCGAGCGGGGGCTGCTCTACCGCGGGCACGACTCGATGCCGTGGTGCCCGCGCTGCTCGACGGGCATCTCTCACCACGAGATCGCGACCGAGGGGTACGAGGAGGTCACGCACACCACCGTCTTCGTCAAGTTCCCACTCCTCGAGCGCCCGGGGGAGTCGCTCCTGGTCTGGACGACCACGCCCTGGACGCTCGCAGCGAACGTCGCCGCCGCGGTGCATCCCGAGCTGACGTACGTGAAGGTGCGGCAGGGTGCGGACGTGCTGTACGTCTCGAAGGGCGCGCTGGCGAACGCCGTGCGCGGAAAGCATGAGGTGCTCGGCGAGGTCGCCGGCTCGGAGATGGAAGGGTGGCGCTACCGCGGACCGTTTGATGAGCTGCCCGCGGTAGCAGAGGCCGGCGCGCCTGACGCACACCGCGTGATCGCGTGGAAGGACGTGTCCGACGCAGAGGGGACCGGCATCGTCCACATCGCCCCGGGCTGCGGGAAAGAGG
>DASTZM010000377.1:0-2499 GCA_035764305.1 Chloroflexota bacterium
CAAGAGGACTGTCCTCGATCGACAGCTCGGACTGGCCGTGGCCGGAGTAGATCTCGGCCACGCGGTGGAAGCGCGGGTCGTGCAGCGTCCAGTCGGTGTTCGGGCGCGACGGGTTGCCGAGCGCAACCATGTGGTGCGGGATCGTCAGCACATCCTTTACGTCCCCGCCGCGCTCTTCCAGGACGCCGGCGATGAACTCGCTGAGCTTCGCGTCGTTGGCGTGGCGCAGAGGGCCGGAGCCGCCGCGGTAGAAGACGTTGTGGTGGCCGAAGGGGAAGCGCTGGCTGTTCTCGTAGCCCAGCAGCGTGGCGAATCGACCGGGCTCGTAGAACTCCGCGTTGAGCTGGGCGATGCGCTGCCAGTCCTCCGCGGAGAGCGACTCGCCGTGGTCGGCGTTGCCGTAGATCTGGAGGCCCGAGACTTCGCGCGCGTAGCGGAAGGCGTCCTCCGCCGGACCGGTGGCATCCCAGCTGAAGCGCGTGTGGCCGTGGAGGTCGCCCCAGAACAGCCGCTCTTTCGGCTGTGCAGACGCGACGCGGCACGGATTGGACACGGCAAACAGGCGGCCGTCGTCCGACTGGGCACGAATTCGAACGAGTCCGGCGGCGCGCGGCGTGAGGCGGACGCGGGCCGACCAGGCGTTGGGCGGACAGGTGACCGTGGTGTCCCCGCGCGCGGCGCCGTCTAGCTGCGCTTCCCCCTCGACGACCCGCAGAGTGACGCGCATCCCCGCAGGCCAGCTGGGGTTGAGATTGGGATCGAGCGCGGCGACGATGAGGTCGCACGGCTCTCCGACGGCGGCGACCGACGGTAGGACGACCGCGACCTCGGAGGGAGGGGCTGGGCGGACGTGGAGGAGCGGGCGGCGCTCCTCCGGCAGCGGCTCGAAGCTGCCCTCCCGCGTTACGCGGACCGCCGCGCGCACGCGCTCGGGTGAGGCCGCCCAGAGTGGGGGAGTGAAGCCGCGGCTACCACCAGAGCGGTCGCCGTAGACGACGTCGATCGTGTCAGCGGGCTCGAGGCTCCCCTCGGTCAGGGTGACGCGAACGACCCAGCAGTAGCGGCGCCCGGTGCCATCGATGCCTTTGCGGGGGCGCTTGACGTACTCGGTGTCTTCATTGGGCCGTGCGTCTCCCGCTCGCTCTTCCTCCACCTCGCAGCGCAGCCTGACGCCGTCGCGAGAGGCCCGGGCGGAGACGTAGAACGGCTCGGTGGGGCGGTTGGCCTGGACGGCGCGGCTCGAGTTGCGCAGCCACTGGTTCCAGGTGTGCGGCAGCTCGACCTGGATAGCGCTCCCGGCTGGCAGCCCGAGCGCGCCGCACGTGTAGCGCGCGATCCAGGTGCCCCACTCGCCGATCGTGCCGGTATCGGGGTGGAGCGTGAGCTGGCCGAGGTCGCCGGCCGAGGTGCTGTTGGATGTCGGGGTGGGGGTAGGGGGAGCCGTCACACCGCCAGTTGTAGCCGTTGCGCTGGCTCGCGGAACTGAATGCGGTACAGCTCGCCGTACAGGCCTCCCTCGGCCACGAGTTGCGCGTGCGTGCCGCGCTGGACCACCTTGCCGTGCTGGAACACCAGAATCAGGTCGGCCGCCAGGACGGTCGACAACCGGTGGGCGATCACGACGCTCGTTCGGCCTTTCATGAGGGGCCCGAGCGCCTGCTGGATCAGCATCTCGCTGGTCGAATCGAGTGACGACGTCGCTTCGTCGAGAATCAGGATGCGGGGGTCCTTGAGGATCGCGCGGGCGATCGAGACACGCTGCTTCTCGCCTCCCGAGAGGCGGAAGCCGCGCTCGCCGACGACGGTCTCGTACCTCTCGGGGAGCGAGTCGATGAAGTCGTGGATGTTGGCCGCCTTGCACGCCGCCACCAACTCGGCGTCGGTCGCGGTCGGGCGCGCGTAGAGCAGGTTGTTGCGCAGCGTGTCGTGGAACAGGAAGCTCTCCTGGGTCACGATGCCGAACTGTGCCGCGAGCGAGTTGAGCGTCACGTCGCGAAGGTCGTGACCGTCCAGGGTCACGCGCCCCTGGTCGGGGTCGTAGAAGCGCGGGATCAGATAGGTCACCGTCGTCTTACCTGCGCCGGATGGGCCGACCAACGCGACGAGCTGCCCCGGCTCGATCTCGAAGGACACCCCGTCGAGCGCCGGGCGCCGTGGGGTCTCGGGCTCGGCCTGTGAGGCCGTGCTGTTCGTCTCAGCGGCGCCACTCGCCGGTCCGTTGCGAGGTGCTTCGCGTATCTCGGCGGCGCGCGAGAGCTCGCGAATGCTTCCCATCCCGCCGGCCATCGAGAGCGAGCCGGCCCAGCCGCGGCTCGAGCCGCCCGAGCCGCGGCTGCCGATGCCGCGGTCGCGCCCCCCGCCGCCCCACCCCTCGCGCATCGCCGTCGCCTCGGCGAGAGACTGGCCGGGCGCCAGCTCGCGCCCCGGCGGCGGTGCGGGGTACGTGAAGCGCACATCCTGGAAGGCGATGCGGCCCCGCACCTCGGGCAGCGCGACGGC
>DASTZM010000378.1:0-3361 GCA_035764305.1 Chloroflexota bacterium
CCTTGCTGCGCGTCTTCGGCCGCTCGGCCTGGGCTCTTCCGCGCTGGCTCGACCGGCTCCTGCCCGACGTGCGCTTCGGCCACTCCTAGGTTTCACGTCGCAGATCTCCGTGGCACGGCGCTGCCCCGCGACAGGGTGCTCTAACAAAGCGTTTGGGCCACCTGATTGGGCCCCACAGAACGATCTTCCGCGTCTATCCCGACACCAGCCAGACCGCACACATTTCGGCTACCGACGCGTGACCACCTTCTCGGTCGACTTGCGCATGCATGGGCGACTCCCGCCTTCGGCGGCGCGACCGCGCTCGCGCTCCTGCACGCGGTCGACGACGCGTTCCTCAACCGTCAGCCCGGGGTCGGCGCAGGCGAGCACGCCCTCGCCGCGCTGATAGCGCTCACCATCGGCCTCGCGGGTGTCACCGCCTTCCCACGTCTGCGTCCCGGCCTGCGCGCGGGGCTCGCCCTCGTCTTCGGGATCCTGGCGTTCGTCAACGGAACACTGCACATCGCCCACATCGCCGTCGACGGGCCAGCCCAGAGCGACCTCACCGGAGGCCTGGCCGCCGTGGCTCAGCTCGTGCTGATCGGTCTCGGCCTGTCGATCCCGTGGCGGCACCGGGGCGAAGGAGCAGCAACGAGACGGCGGCGCTGGGGATATCGACTCGTGGCTGTCCTCGCCGGGGCGATCGTCGTCTACGCCTTCCTCTACCCGGTCGGCTTTGCACTCGTGCAGACGCACGCGTTTCGACTCTACGACGCGCGCGTGCGCGGCGAGAGCGAGGGGAGCCCGAACGGCGCCGGCTGGGACTGGGACAAGGACCTCGCCGGCGCGCTCACCTTCCTCGCTGAGCGGGACGACGTCGATCCCGGTCGGATTGGAGCACTTGGCCTCTCGACCGGCGCCAACGTCATGCTCGAAGTCGCCGCGGAACGCAAAGACCCGAATGCAGTCGTGGCAGATGGAGCAGGGATGCGCTCCTGTGCCGACTTCCTCGCGCTCGACGGCGCGGCGGTCTGGCTCGGTGCGCCGATGTTCTGCACGTCGTTCGCGGCGGCGCGGGTGTTCTCCGGCTCGTCGCCCGGAAGCCGCTCGAGGATCTCGTCGCGCGCATCGCCCCGACGCGGCTCCTACTCATCGCCGGCGGGCGCGGGCAGTTCGAGCGCGAGTTCAACCTCATCTGCGCGAAGGCTGCGCGTGAGCCTGTCGAACTCTGGGATCTCCTCGACGTCAACCACACGAAGGCGATCAACGAGCGTCCCGCCCAGTACGAACAGCGGGTCGTCGGCTTCTTCGATCGTGCGCTGCTCACGAGGCAACGAGCGCGGACGAACAAGGTGCGAAGAGTCTCGCTTGACGTCAGACACCTATGTCTGGATTACTACCTCAGACACAGGTGTCTAACTTAGATAGGAGAACTGACATGCGCCTCCACCGTCCCCTTGCTTCCCCTGGCCCGTCCAGCGCCAGCGCCCCGACTTCCCGTCGAGGGCTCCTCGGGGTGCTGCTGGTGGCGCAGTTGATGGTGATCCTGGACATCTCCGCGGTGAACGTCGCGCTTCCCGACATGGCAAGCGACCTGAACATCAGCGGCGGCGACATCGGCTGGACGATCACGAGCTACTCGCTGATCTTCGGCAGCCTGCTCCTCCTCGGGGGACGCGCCGCTGACCTGCTCGGCCGCCGGCGCGTGTTCCTGGCCGGTCTGACCGTGTTCACGGTCTCCTCGTTCGCCTCCGCCTTGGCCCTGAGCGGGAGCATGCTGTTCGCCGCACGCGCCGGTCAGGGGCTGGGTGCGGCGATGCTCTCGCCCGCCGCCCTCTCGATCATCACCACCGCCTTCCAGGGCAAGGAGCGCGCCAAGGCGCTCGGCCCCTGGGGCGCGGTCGGCGGAGCCGGCGCCGCGATCGGCGTCCTCCTGGGAGGCGTCCTGACCGAAGTGGCGGACTGGCGGGCGATCTTCTACATCAACCTGCCCGTCGGTCTGGCGCTCGCCGTGGCCGCAACGAAGGTGGTGCCTGCCGATCCCGCGAGACCCAGGTGGCGCGGTCTCGACTTGCGCGGCGCGACGCTCGCCACCTTCAGCCTCGCGTCCGTCATGTATGCGATCTCACAGGCAGGCAGCGCGGGCTGGGCGTCGGCGCAGACGCTCGGCCTCGGCCTGGCGGGACTCGCCGGGCTGGCCGCGTTCGTCGCCCTGGAGCGCGGGACGAACCAGCCGCTGCTTCGCGTCCAGCGGCTCGCCGACCGCGCCGTGGGCGGCGGGTTCCTACTGATGCTCATCGCATCGGCTGTCCTGTTCGGGATGTTCCTGCTCTCGTCGCTGTACCTGCAGAACGTGCTCGGCACCGGTCCGCTGCAGACCGGGCTCGCGTTCCTGCCTGTCGCCATCGTCACGGGCGTGGGTGCGCACGTGGGCAGCCAGCTCGTGAGCCGCATGGGTGTTCGTGTCCCGATGGCCGGCGGCTTCGCCGCAACTGCCCTCGGCATGCTGCTCCTCGCTGGGGTCGACAGGGACAGCAGCTACGTGAGCAGCGTGCTGCCCGGCATGCTGATCGCCGGGCTCGGCCTTGGGGTCGTCCTGGTGGGTGTCGCCGTCTCTGTTCTCACCGGCGCGCGCGACGAAGAGGCCGGGATGCTCTCGGGTCTGAACACGACCGGGCACGAGGTCGGCGGCTCGTTCGGCGTTGCTGTGCTCGTCTCGATCGCAACCGCAGCAACGGGGACCGGGTCGAGCCCGATCGGCACCAGCGGGATCGCGGACGCCTTTCTCGCCGCTGGCATCCTCGCCGGTGTCGGCAGCCTGGTCGCGCTGATAGTTCTGCCCTCGGCTCGAAGCTTCCTGCCAAAGTTGGGACTCGCGCCGGCATCGATGTCGATCCACTGAGCAATGTCGTCCAAACACGCCACAGGCAACACCTCCGTCCAGAGCAAGCGGCGTCGGCGCGCCGACGCCGAGCGCAGCGTGGCGCGGATTCTGGACGCCGCCGTTGATGCGCTGGCGAGCGATCCCGAGGCCAGCATGGCCGAGATCGCTCGCCGCGCCGGCGTCGTGCGGGCGACGATCTACGTGCACTTCCCCACCCGCGAAGCGCTGCTGGACGCCGTCACCCACAAGGCGATCGTCGAGGTCGCCGCGGTCATCGAGGCCGCCGAGCCGCACCGCGGCGCCCCGGCCGAAGCGCTGGCACGGGTCGTCGCAGCGAGCTGGCGGACCCTCGGGCGCTACCACGCGCTCGTCGCGATCAACACCGACCAGCATGGCCACGACGAGCTGCGCGAGCGCCACTCCTCGGTCCTCGGAGCCCTGGAGCCCCTCATCGAGCGTGGCCAGGCCGACGCGAGCTTCCGCTCCGACGTCCCC
>DASTZM010000379.1:0-7950 GCA_035764305.1 Chloroflexota bacterium
CGCCGTCGGGACCCTCTACTCCCGGCCAGGCAGATGCACCGGCCACTCGGGCTCTGCAGGTCGATGTGCCCTCAGAACCACCACCGCAAGTACCAAACCTAAGTTCCACACTCGGCTTGCGCACGCCCGCGGCGCCTCCCATACTCCGCGCGATGGCCGGATCCTCGCTCGAGTCGGTGGCTCCCATCGCAGAAGAAGCGATGGCGCGCCTCGGCGTGCCCGGAGTGGGGGTCGGGATCCTGCACGGCGACCAGGAATACGCGGCGGGGTTCGGCGTGACGAACGTGCGGCACCCGCTGCCCGTCGATGCCGAGACCCTCTTCCGCGTCGTCTCCGTCACCAAGGTCGTCACGGCGACCGCGGCGCTGCGGCTGGTCGAGCAGGGGCGGCTGGCGCTCGACGCGCCGCTGCGCGCGTACGCGCCCGAGCTGCGCGTCGAGTCCGAGGAGGTGAGCGCGCGGCTCACACTCCGGCACGTGCTGACGCACACCGGTGGGTTCTTGAGCGACTTCCCGCGGGACGTCGAGCGGACCTGGGACTTCCACGGCGAGCGCGCCCTCGCCCAGTGCCTGGCCGATGCTCACCACCTGCGCCAGATCACGCCGCCCGGCCAGGTGTGGTTCTACAACAGCGCCGGCTTCGACCTCCTCGGCCGGATCGTCGAGAAAGTGACCGGACTCACGTTCGACGCCGCGGTCGCCGAGCTGGTGCTGCAGCCGCTGGGGATGCAGCGCTCGGTCTTCATGCTCGACCGCGCCATCCCGCAGCGCTGCGCCATCGGCCACGAGACGCGCGAAGGAAAGCCCGTGCCGGTGGACAACTGGGGCTGGCCCCGTTCCCACGGTCCCGCCGCCGGGCTGATCGCCAGCCCGCGCGACCTCCTGCGCTTCGCGCGGTTCCACTTGGGCGACGGCACGACTCCAAGCGGCGACCGGTTGCTCGGCACGACGCTACTGCGCGAGATGCACGCGCCGCTCGTGTCGGCCGGTGGGATGTGCGATGCGTGCGGGATGGGGTGGTGGGTGTGGGACGTCGGCGGCACGCGGGTCATCGGGCACTCCGGCTACTCCAACCGCGAGCGCGCCACTCTGCGGCTCGTGCCCGCGCGGGACTTCGCCATCTGCGTGCTGGCCAACGGCGATCGGGGCGACCTCCTGCACGCCGAGATCACCGCGTGGGCCCTGCGCCACTTCCTGGGCGTGTCCGAGCCCGACCGTGCGCCGCTCGCCCTGACACGCGCCCACCAGCAGGACTACGCCGGTCGCTATCTACCGGCCACCGGGATCCCGGGTGTCAGCCCGGGCGAGCTGATCGTCGAGCCCCACGGCGCCACCGCACGCATCCGCGCCGCGGCACACCCCGCCGCGGCCCCGCTCGAGCTCGCGTTCTACGCCCCTGATCGGGCCCAGGTGGCCGGCGGCGCCCCCGGCTTCCGGGCCGAGTTCGTGCGCGACGCCACCGGCGCCGTCGCCTGGCTCCGGCTGCGCGGACGCATCCTCACGCGCCTGCGATAGCCCTCCTGCCGCCCCTGGTCTACGCCCGGACTGACAGCGCCCAACCTGTCCACGGGCGCCGCCGCCGCCGGCCGGCTGTCTCTCCAGGCGCTTGCGCCGCACACCACCGGAGCGCTGTTTCTCTAGCGCGCCGCGTCTCCAGCGGGCGCGGCTGACGGATCTGCCCGACTCGGCATACAATGGGGTCGCGGGAGCTGGGGAGAGCCCGGCTGAGAGGGTGGACGGTGCGCCTCGCGCACACCGCCGCCGACCGCAGGAACCTGCACTGGGTAATGCCAGCGAAGGGAGGCACCATGGCGGCCACAGACTCGAACGCGTGCGGCTTCTTCGGCGCACGCTTCTCGCTCTACCCCATGACCGACCGGTTCATCCCGGTCATCCTGCACGCCATCGAGGGATTGCGCGACGGCGGGCTCGACGTCGAGACCGACGACGTCTCCACGTTCATCGGCGGCGACCGGGACGAAGTCTTCGGCGCGCTCCACCGTGCCTTCGCCCGCGCCGCCGCGACCGGCGAGCACGTCGTGATGACCGTGCTCTTCTCGTACGGCTGACCGGGCGAGCCGACCCCGTCGTCGACGGGTCTCGAAAGCAGCGCGCCACCACTCCACACCGCCTCCGGTGACGCGCCCACGCACGTCGCCTGCCAGTGGTCGCTCTACCCGCTGGGCCGGGCCGACTACATGGACGTGATCTACCGCGAGATCGGCCGCACCAGGCAGGCCGGCGTCTTCACGCGCGGGCAGCACTTCGTCTCGCGCCTGGACGGCGAGCTGGGCGCCGTGCTGGGCGCCATCCGCGCGGCGTTCGACGCGGCGTGCGAAGGCACCGGCCACGTCGTGGCGCACGCCACGCTCTCGGCCAACAGCCCAACCAGGCGCGCCGCGACCGAGTCACAAGGGGGAAATCGATGAACGCGATACGCAGTCTCGCCGCGGCCGGCGCCGTGCTGGCGCTGCTCGGCTTCTTCCTGCCGTGGGTCGCCTACGCGCGGGCCACCTTCAGCGGGTTCGAGATGGCGCAGGCCATCGGCCCCGCCCTGGCCGAGGTGAAGGCCGGCGGCCTGAAGGGATTCAACCTCGCGCTGCACGCCGTCCCCGTCCTCGCGGTGGTGGGGCTTGCGTTCAGCGCGCTCGGCTGGCGGCAGCGCGCGGAGGAGGGCTCCCAGCGCGCCGCCGGCTGGGCGCTCGCCGCGACCATCGCGGGTCTGGCCATCGTGGCGCTCTTCATCGGCAGCGCGGTGCTCTCGGGCACGCCCGGCACGCAGTTCGCGCCCGGCACCATCCGCACCGACCTTGCCGTCAAGGCCACCGCCGGCAAGACCCTCAACGCGGGCGACTACGCGGGCCTCGGCGTGGGGGTCTGGCTCTCCCTGCTCGGCTTCGCCGCCGCGGCGCTGGGCAGCGCGCTCTCGCTCCGCGCCGCCGGCGCGCTGGCGCCAGATCCCGCGGCGCGCGCGCGGACCGCGTGGCGCACGCACGACTACGTGCTGCTCGCCGTGCTCGCCGTCGTCTTCGGCGCGCTCTACTGGTGGTGGCTGCAGCCGTACCTCGCCATCGCCCCACTCATGGCGCAGGTCGGACAGGAGCTGCTGTTCGGCGTCTGGTTCGTCGGCGGCCTGCTCGGCGGCTACATCATCCGCCGGCCCGGCGCGGCCTTTTTGGGCGAGACGCTCGCCGCGTTCGCCGAGGTGCTGCTCGGCGCCCCCGCCGGCCCGATCCTCGTCGTCACCGGCATCATGCAGGCCCTGGGGCCGGAGCTGGTCTTCGCCGCCGGCGGCTACCGCCACTGGGGCTGGCGCACCATGCTGCTCGCGGGCGCCGCCGCGGGGCTGGTGGCCCTGCCGTGGAACTGGTTCCGCCTCGGCTACTTCGCGCTCGACCCCGGCCTGCTGGTCGGGTTGCTCGCCGTGCGGCTGCTGAGCGGCGCGGCCGCCGGCGTGATCGCCAAGCTGCTCGGCGACCTCCTCGCCCAGACCGGCGCGCTCAACTACTACGCGCTGGGCCGCGAGCGCATGAGGGAGGTGTAGCGCGCCGCTCGCGCCGCCCACCATCTCGGTCGAGGGGCTCACCGTCCGTCACGCGGGGCGCAAGCTCCCCGCGCTGCGCGACGTCTCCTTCGAGTGGCGGCCGGGCGAGCGGCTGCTCCTCCTCGGCCCCAGCGGCGGCGGCAAGAGCACGCTCGCGCTCTGCCTCAACGGAACCATCCCGCACAGCCTCGAGGCGCACTGGGAAGCCGGGCGCGTGCTTGTGGACGGCCATGACACGCGCCGGCTGCCACTCGGAGAGCTGTCGCGCCGTGTCGCGGTGCTGTTCCAGGACCCCGAGGCGCAGCTGGTCATGCTCGAGGTGGACGACGAGATCGCCTTCGGCATGGAGAACCACGGCGTGCCGCGCGCCGAGATGCGCGCGCGCGTCGAGGGCGCGAAGCGCCTGGTGGGGCTCGATCCGCTTCGCACGCCGGCGCGGCTCGACCACCTGTCGGGAGGCACCAAGCAGCGCGTCGCGCTCGCCTCACTGCTCGCCCTCGCCCCCGAAGCGCTCGTGCTCGACGAGCCCACCGCCAACCTCGACCCGGCCGGCGCGCGCGAGGTGCTCGGCACCGTCGCGTCCCTGGCGGCCGAGCGCGAGCGATCGCTCCTGCTGGTCGAGCACCGGCTCGACGCCGTCCTGCCGCTCGTCGACCGCGTGATCGTGCTCGACGACCGCGGCGCCGTCGCTTTGGAGGGCGATCCCGACCGCGTCTTCCTGGACCACGCGACGCAACTCGACCGGCTCGGCGTGTGGACGCCCGACCTCGCTCGCCTCACCCGCCGGCTCGACCCGCACTCGAAGCGCGTGCCGCGCAGCCCGGCCGAAGCGGCCCATCAGCTCGTCACCCACTGGGCCCGTGACCAGTCACCGGGCGGCGCCGCGAGCCACCCACCGCCGGCGCGCGCCGCCGGTCCACCGCGCCTCCTCGTCGAAGACCTCCACTACCGCTACCCGCGCGGCGGCATCGCCGCCGTGGCCGGCATCTCCCTCACCCTCGCCGCGGGCGAGCTGGTGGCGGTCGTGGGCGGCAACGCCGCCGGCAAGTCCACGCTGGGCCTGCTGATGGCCGGCGCACTCACCCCCGACCGGGGCACGATCGCTCTCGATGGCGTCCCCCTCTCCCACGTCCCAGCTTCCGAGCTGCGCCGGCGCCTCGCGTACGTCTTCCAGTACCCGGAGCACCAGTTCGTCGCCCACACCGTGCGCCACGAGATGCTCGCCGGCATGGCGCGCCGCTCGAGCCGCACCGCCGAGGCTGAGCGCCGCGCCGCAGCGCTGCTCGACCGCTTCGGCCTCGCGCACCTCCGAGAGGCAAGTCCCTTCATGCTCAGCCACGGCCAGAAGCGCCGCCTCTCGGTCGCCACCGCACTCATGTCCGACCCCGACCTGCTGATCCTCGACGAGCCCACCTTCGGCCAGGACCGCCGCCACACCACCGGCCTCATGGCGCTCCTGGACGAGCTGCGCTCCCAGGGCCGCACCGTCGTCGTCATCACCCACGACATGTCACTCGTCGCCCAGCACGCCGACCGCGCCATCGCTGTCGCTCGCGGCCGGGTGGCTTTCGACGGCACCCCCCGCGCCCTCTTCGGCCGCGACGACGCCCTGTCCCAATGCGGCCTCGAGCGTCCGCCGGTTGCCGAGGCGTTCCGCTTGGCCCACCGGACCCGTCCCGACATCCCCGACCTGATCGCGCTCCCGCCAGGCGCCGTCCCATCCGATGGCTGAGTCACAGGTCACCAGCGCGGGCTACCTGGCGCGGCGCAACCCCACCGTCAAGGCAGCCGTCGCTCTTCTGCTCTCGGTCTTCCTCCTCCTCGCCATCGATCCCGCCACGCCCCTCCTCTTCCTCGCCGCCACGCTCGTCGCCGGCATCGCGCTCGGTCGCGTGCCGCCGGGCCAGTACGCCCGCGCCTTCGTCCCACTCGTGCTGATCGGCCTCGGCTTCGTCTGGACCAACGCCCTCTTCGCCACCGCCGGCCCCGGCGACACGTTCTGGCCCGTCGGTCCGCTGCGCGTTTCGGCCCGCGGCCTCGCCTTCGGCATCGCCATCGCGTTGCGCGGCGTCGCCATCGGCGCCCTCTCCCTCACCTTCGTCCTGACCACCGACCCCACCGGCCTCGTCGTCAGCCTCGTCCGCCACGCGCGTCTCCCGTTTCGCATCGGCTACGCCCTGCTCGCCGGCTACCGCTTCCTCCCCTTCCTGGCCGAGGAGTACCAGCAGGTCCGCCTCGCCCACCGCCTGCGCGGCCTCACGCTCGACCAGAGCCCCGGCGCGCGGCTCGGGGCCCCCCTGCGCCTCGCCTTTCCTCTCCTGGCCGGCGCCGCGCGCCGCGCCGCGCGCATCGGCGTCGCTATGGACTCGCGCGGCTTCTCGGCCGCAGATGGCCGCACCCGCACCACCCTGCGCCACGTGCCGTTCGGCGCCGCCGACGCCCTCTTCGCCGTGCTCTGCCTCGCGGTCGCTGCGGGCCTCTTCTCACTCAGCGCCGCGGCCGGCTGGCTCCGCCTGTGGGACGGCCGCTTCGCCGCCTGAGCCGCGCCGGTGCAGCACCACCAGCAGCGCTCCGCGCCCCACCGTGACCGTCGCCCGTCTGCGCACCAGTTCGTTGCTTACCCCCCGTGCCGGCCCCGCCGCCAGCGTCCCATGCTCCAGCCGGTAGCGCAGTCCCGCCGTCGTGATCCCCCGCGCCGCCCCGCCCAGCGGCAGCAGGCTGACGTAGTCTCCCCTCGCTCCCCGGAGCGCGATGCTCTCGGGCCCGCGCAGCAGCCTCACCTCGTGCCGCGGATCCACCAGCGCCACGGGAACGCCGCGCAGCGCCGGCAGCCCAAGCAGCAGCACGTTTGCCAGCGCGTGGTCAAGCCGCTCCCCGCCCAGCGCCCCCGCGACCGCGATCGACGTGGCGCCCCGCCGCACCGCCGCGAGCAGCGCCAGCTCGGCATCCGTCTCGTCCTTGTCGCGTGGGTGGACCTCGAACGCGCACCCCGCCCGCTCGAGCGCGCGCCGCGCCCTCGCGTCGAGTGAGTCCAGGTCGCCCACCACCACGTCGGGCGCGCGCCCCCACCGCAGCGCCGTCCGCGCGCCGCCATCCGCCGCCACCACGAGCCTCGCCCCGGCTACCAGCGCCCGCCCCCACGCCGCGTCGCCTGCGCTCCCGTGCGCGATCACCACCGCGTCACAGCGCGCCGCCTCCCAAGCTACTCGGGACACGCGGGTCACACGGGTCACTCCGGTCACACGGGCCACTCGGGTCACGCGCACGTTATGCCGCCCGCGGCCGGCCCGCCGCCCGGATCGCCACCCCCAGGCGCCGCACGCCCTCCTCCAGCGTCGGCGCCGGCACCGCGGCGAACCCCAGCAGCAGCCCGGGCGCATGCGGCGCGCCGCGCGGCACCGCCGCGGGATCGGCCAGCTCCGGGTCATAGCACGGGCCAATCGGGGCAACCTCCACACCCCGCCGCGCCGCCTCCGCCACCACCGCGCGCTCGTCGGTGCCCGCCGGCAGCCGCAGCGTCGCCTGCAGCCCCGCCTCGTCGCCGCTCAGCGCGCACGACCGCGGCAGGTGCCTCGCCATCGCCGCCACCAGCGCCGCACGCCGGCCACCGTACAGCCGGCGCGAGCGGCGCAGGTGGCGCTCGAAGTGCCCCCCGGTGATGAAGTCGGCTAGCACCTGCTGGTCCAGCGTCGCCGTCTGCCGGTCCGCCAGCCACTTTGACGCCACCAACGGCCGCACCAGCGGCGCCGGCGCCACGATCCACCCCACGCGCAGCGGTGGGAAGAGCACGCTCGAGCAGCTCCCTACGTACGCCACGCAGCCCCGCCGGTCCAGCCCCTGCAGCGCCGGCAGCGGCGGGCCGGCGTAGCGCAGCTCGCTGTCGTAGTCGTCCTCGACGATCAGCGCGTCCGCACCCGCCGCCCAGCCCAGCAGCTCCAGCCGCCGCCGCAGCGAGAGCGTCGCCCCCGTCGGGTACTGGTGGGACGGCGTCACGTACACGATCCGCGTCACGGGACGCCGCCCGCGCGCGTTGGGGAGCGCCGAGACGTCGATCCCCTCGCCGTCCACCGCGACGCGCTGCGGGCGCACCCCCGCCGCCGTGAGAATCGCGCGCACCGGCGGGTACCCGGGATGCTCGACCGCCGCGCCGTCGCCCGGGTTCAGGCACACCCGCACGAGCAGGTCGAGCGCCTGCTGCGACCCGCTCACGATCACCACCTGCTCCGCCGCGCACCGCACGCCGCGCGAGCGCGCCAGGTACGCCGCCAGCGCCTCGCGCAGCGGCCGGTACCCCGCCGGATCGCCGTACTGCGCCAGCGCCGGGGTCGCCTCGGCGCTCCGCCAGCGGTGCGCGAGCAGCCGGCGCCACGTGGCGTGCGGGAAGGCGTTCCAGTCCGGCACCCCCGG